>NZ_JAKKSE010000020.1:0-81092 GCF_025653595.1 Shewanella sp. SM95 | reverse complement strand
TGTAGTGGTCAACTAAATTTGGCCACAGCTTTAGAATCTTCCCAAAATCTTCGCTCTGATTCATTTGGGCTCAATCCTGCATTGTAATGATGTGGCCTGACTTCACAGTAATAACCAATGATGTAATCAGTCACATCTTGTTTAGCTTCGCTAAAACTCTTGTAGCCTTGGGTCGGGATCCATTCCGTTTTTAAACTCCTGAAAAATCGCTCCATTGGCGCATTATCCCAGCAGTTACCGCGACGGCTCATGCTCTGGGTGATTTGATATTTCCACAGCCGTTGACGGTATTTCAGGCTGGTATAATGGCAGCCTTGATCGGAGTGGAATATCAGGTTTTTAGGCTTCCCTCGTGATTCAAATGCCATTTCTAACGCTTTTACCGTTAACTCAGTATCCGGTGAAAATGACATCGCCCAACCAATGGCCTTTCTCGAAAATAAATCCAGCACAACCGCTAAATAGCACCAACGATTACCCGCCCAAATATACGTCACATCGCCGCACCAAACGGTGTTAGGTTCGACAACTGCAAATTGCCGTTTAAGTGCATTAGGGATTGTCACATGCTCATTTTCAGCCTTTTTATAGCGGTGTCTAGGTTGTTGGCAACTCACTAATCCGAGCTTTTTCATTAACCGAGTCGCCCGATAACGACTTAACGTAAAGCCACGTTCAGAGGCGATTGTTGCGATACTTCTCGCCCCTGCAGATTGCTTGCTTTCAGCATGTATTGCTTTRATTTCACATTCTAAACGCCGCTGCTCAGGTGTCACCACAAGCTCACAGCTTGCCCAATAACGGTAGCTACTCCGGTTCACGTTGAATACGTGGCATAACACTGAAATAGGATATTTATTGCTCTGATTGAGTTTCTCGATTATCGAGAATTGTTCAGCGAGTCCGACATCAATAGAGCGGTAGCCTTTTTTAGGATTTCTTTCTCGAGATTAATTCGTTCAATTTCGCGTTTTAGCGCCCTGATTTCAATCTGCTCAGGTGTCATGGGGGAGGCTTTAGGTGCAAGCCCTTGGCGCTCAATCTGAAGCAGTGTTACCCACTTACTGACCGTCGATTTCCCCACGTTCATGGCTTTTGCCGCCGCTTCTTGTGTGTAACCTTGATCAACGACTAATTGAGCGGTTTCGAGCTTAATGGCTGCGCTATATCGAGCACGTTTACTTTTATTCATGTTGTCACCTAAATGGGTTATGAGAGGATCATAACATTTCTTATTAGGTGGCCAAATTCACTATGCCACTACAACCATAGGATAGTTGAGTGACTGGGCGACACGTATGCCCATTTCTTCCTCTGGATGTATGATGCGGGCGACGCCGAGTTTAGAGACGATAGTGTGATGGGCTTTAGTGCTGGCCTTGACCCAAATGACTTCTACGCCTAGATTCTTGAGCGCCAAGGTGCACAGCAAACTTGATTGCATATCTTCGCCAATTGCGACCAGAACGGCTTCACTGTTTGCGAGGTCTAGCTCACGAAGTGCGGCTTCGTCGGAACAATCACAAATAACCGCTTCGGTTAAGTCTTCTACGTATTTTTCCACCATTTTAGGGTCACTATCCACGCCAGTGACCGTGTGGCCTAAGTGGATCAATTCTAGGCTAGCGGCGACACCAAATCGCCCTAAGCCAATAACGGTAAAATGTGCCATTAAAATATCCTTTTCTATTTTATAACAAATGCTTATCTATTGTTTGTTAAGCGATAACCTAGGCCCGCTTCTGTCTTAATGAGCTGCTGCTCGCTGCTGTCATTGAGTTTTTTACGTAACTGACTGACTAAGATCCGCAGATAATGACTGTCTTCTTGATGGGTTTTACCCCAAATATCCCGCAGTAATTCAGTTTGTTTAACGAGCTGACCAGGGTGAGACATTAAGGTCTCCATCAGGGCAAACTCCTTTTTGGTTAAGGCGATTTCTTGCTGATCGAGCCAAAGCTGGTGGGTACTTTTTTGCAACTTAAGTGCGCCAAACTGCAGTAAATCACTTAATGGCGGTTCATCGACTAAGTCGCGGACTAAAACCTTGATGCGAGCGATTAACTCCCTGATCCCAAATGGCTTGCTGAGATAGTCATTGGCGCCAGCTTCCAAAAGACGAATTTTTTCTTCCTCTTGATCGCGGGCGGTTAAGATAAGCACTGGCACTTTGTCACTCTGACGTAGGGTTTGCAGCAAGCTGATGCCATCACCATCGGGTAGGCCAAGATCGAGCACTAACACATGTGGCTGCTGCGCATGATATTGGGCGAGGGCAGAGGCAATCGAGGCGGCGCCATGATATTCGAATCCTTCCGCTTCTAACGATATCCGCATAAAAGTGTGGATTTGCGCTTCGTCATCGACAACTAGCACCTTATAAGCCATTTATTCCTCTCCCTTTTTTATCGGCAATGCGATACGAATAAGGCTGCCATGAGCGACAGGTTCTGCGCTGATCTGGCCACCATGGGCGGTAATTATCCCCTTAGCAACAGCAAGCCCAAGGCCCGAGCCGCTATCGGTTGAGGGGTGTTGGCGATAAAAGAGTTCAAAAATTGCCTGCGCTTGAGCGGGTTCTATGCCAAGACCCTCATCTTGGATATCTAACAGTAACACATCGCCCTGCTGATACGCCTTTACTATGACTTGCTTATCAGAAGGCGAATAGCGCAGCGCATTATCCAATACATTAAAAATAGCTTGCTCAATCAATGAGCTGCATATCATCAGTGACGGTAGATCGGCGTCACTCTTGATGATAATACGCGGCTGCGTGGCTGGAAAACGGGCAATAGCTTGGTGCAATACATTCATTATGGCGTCTTCACTCAAGCTAAACTTGAGTGCGCCGTGTTGTAACTTAGTGGCTTGCAGCAGGTTTTCGATATATTGGTGCAGGCGATGGCTTTCGGCCGCCGCGCTATCAATCAGCTCATCCTTTTGGTCTGGGCTGAGCTTAGGCATGTATTCCTTTAGGGTGGTGAGCGTGCCTATGATAGTGGCGAGTGGGGTGCGTAAATCGTGGGAAACCGACAGCAAAATACTGTTGCGTAACTGAGCTTGTTCGAGAGCATCTTGCTGACGTCGATAGTGTTCGGCTAATTTGCTGGTGGTGAGGGCGACAAGCAGAAACACACTGAGATTGAGAATGTCCTCAAGATTAAACATCTGGAGTGAATAACGTGGTGTGGTAAATAGAAAATTAAAGCTGGTCGCCTCAAATACTGCCGCAAAATAGGCCAAGTTGGCGTTGCATTGTAGGGCTACGGCCACTACGGCCAATTGTAAAATCAGCAGTACGGCGATAGTCGAGTTTGAAAAGTGATCGATAAAGGCGCTACTGAAAATGGCCGTCACTAGCACTATGAAGGTAAATAAAGTCGGGTGCGAACGCCAGTATTGTGTCATGGGAGCCGCTATGGATGAAGTCATGAATAGAAAGACGCATATAAAGAAAGTGCCTGTACTTTAGCAAAGGCACTTTAAGATAGCGCGTAAAAATGTCGTAAAATTTGTAACCTTGTGAGTGGCTTAGCTTGCACTCAGCTTAGAAAACTCGAGCTTGTTCACATCACACTTTGGGTAAATGATAAGGCTTACCGCATACACTCATGTTGTAAGCCTTAACCTAGGCGCAGGCCATTACGTAAGATGCCAAAGTGCCTATCCAACCACTAACCCTGAGTCATTGACCCGCCCGTCATTGAGCTAAGCATCACCAAGGTATTGGTGGGGGCACTAAGCGTTTGCCACTATAGCCAGTAACGGCGGCGAAGCGGGGATCTTCGGCTTCCCAATCTGCCTGTGCTTTGACTATTTCATCTTTGCTATGGCCAACAAAGTTCCACCAAATGCTGACAGGATCAGCCAATGGCGCGCCGCCAATCAGCAGTATGCGACAACCCGCCTCGAGTTTTATGGTGATGGTTTCGCGTAGCATGCCAAGGTAGGCGAGGTGGTTATTATCAAAACTGTCATCCTCGATTTGGAAGCGGCCTTCCAGTGGCATGAGGGCATATTCGAAACTAGGGTCGAGATTCAGAGTGAGTTCAGCGTCATGGGCGGCAAACAGATCTATGGCAACGATAGGTGAGAAGTGTAATGGGGGCGCCTGTTTATGATGCCAATTGCCAATCAGTAGGGTGAATTCGATATTCGCTTCGAGCCAAGTCGGCAGCTCTGGGTAGTGATCGAATCTCGGAGTGGTATCTTTGTGTTCCAGTGGTAAGGCAATCCATAGTTGGGCTGCGTGCATAGTGTGATGGCCCGCTATCGACTCTTCGGTGTGGGCTATGCCGTGTCCGGCTGTCATCAGGTTAACTTGTTTTGGGCGGATCACTTGAGCACTGCCGAGGCTGTCCCTGTGCATGATTTCGCCTTCGAGCATCCAAGTAAAGGTTTGCAATCCAATGTGTGGATGTTGGCCGACGTTTAATTGCGGGCCGTCGGTGATTGGGCCAATATGGTCGAGAAAGCACCAAGGGCCGATAAGGCGGCGCTCTTTTTGTGGAATAGCCCGTGCGACAGGTATGCCGCCGACATCACTGATTCTTGGGGCAATCCGTTGAGCTTGAATGCGGCCATTTTCAATAGGACATTCCTTAGGGCCACCATAAAACTGTGCTTGTAGTTCACTCATGTTCGCTCCTTATTCCATTACTAGGGCATGCTCAGTTCAGTTTGGCTCGGTTCAGTGCTGCTAAGTGTGAACCTAGAATCTCGCATGGGGGTGATCTCATCTTGCATTCGAGCCGAAGGTTTTAGCTTCGGGTATTCCGGTCGATTTTGCAAATTGTGGCAGTGACCTGATAGAGGGCAACTGCACTTTTTAGTGGTTAACTTAACGTGTTTTAGGATCTTCAAATTGTCCTTCGATACGCTTTGATAGCCTAATTCAAGTACGAATGTGTGACTGAGCCCGCGTGAATGGGACTTTTATCTGTCCTTTACTTTAGCAAGCCTGTATTTATGTGGGCATTAGCGTTTGATGTTTTACTCGAGCCTAAATACGAGTGTTTGACAAGTTTGGGGCTCGGTGATTTTTATCATCCATGTCTTACGTTGGATCTGCAAAATCGAGTCTATCTTTTATGGGAGCTTGTGTTGGCGGCAAAGCCTGTCTTCACCCTAATCCATTCAGCGTACAGGCTTAACACTCATAAATATATCATTGGTAAATATAACGTTGGGCTGTGATTCAGCGTAATAGATCAAGGAGAAAGCGTGCTCGAAAATCAAATGATGTTACTGGCGGTATTTGAACGGGCGGCCTTGATGCTGATGACCTTGTTCTTTTTAACTCGCACTCGACCGTTTCAGCGTTTATTCCAAAAGCGTAATCATACCCCCGCAGAGTTAGTTTCTGTGGCGGCGATATTTTGCTTATTTGCGGTATTTAGTACTTATACCGGCATTGAGGTTGAAGGCGCGTTGGTTAACGTGCGGATTATCGCAATTATTTCTGGCGGGATTCTATTTGGCCCTTGGGTTGGTATTCCTGCGGGCGTGCTGTCGGGGCTGCATAGATATTTGATTGATATGGATGGTGATACCTCTATTCCGTGTTTAATCGCCAGCATTATTGCCGGCCTTATGGCGACGTGGATTTATTACAAATGTCCCAAATCTAAGTTGTGGATTTATGGCATTGCGGCGGGCATGTTGTGCGAAACGCTGACTATGTTGTTGATTTGGTTGCTGACAGAGCCACACGAGGTGGGCGTTGAGATTGTGAGTCATATTGCCTATCCCATGATTGCGGGCACTGTGTGTATCGGACTGATTATCAAGCTAGTGCAGGACCTCGACGATGAGAAAGAGTTGATTGCCGCTAAGCAGGCCAAGCTCGCGCTGGATATTGCCAATAAAACCTTACCCTTTTTCCGCAAGATTGACCGCCATGCCTTAGAGCAAGTGTGCGCTGTGATCCGTAATGAAATCCATGCCGATGCCGTGGCGATTACCGATACTCGCGATGTGTTGGCCTATATGGGCGTTGGTAAAGATTACTACGAGGTCGATGGTCATCAAGCGATTAGCGAAATGACTCAAAGGGCGATAGAGCAAGATCAAAACATTATTAACAATGACTTACGCCAATATCATTTATCGGATTTTCATTCGGTCATCATAATCCCGCTGCGCGAAAACGGCACTGTGAGTGGCACGTTGAAGATTTACTATCGCAATACCTATCGTATCACTAGCTCGTTGCGGGAGATGGCTGTGGGATTGTCGCAGCTAATTTCTACCCAGATGGAAGTGTCGCGTATCGAACAACTACAAGAGATGACCCGCAAGGCGGAGTTTACGGCGTTGCAGAGCAAGATTAATCCACATTTTTTATTTAATGCCCTCAATGCGATTTCTTCTTTGATCCGTATTCGGCCACAGCAGGCGCGACAGTTGATTGCTAATCTGGCCGATTATCTGCGCTATAACTTGGCTAAAGGCGATGAGCTGATTGATATCCAAGAAGAAGTGAAACAAGTCCGTGATTATGTGGCGATTGAGCAGGCGCGTTTTGGCGACAAGCTTGAAGTGATCTTCGATGTCGACGATGTGCATTTTTGTGTACCTTGCCTCTTGTTACAGCCGCTGGTGGAAAACGCGATTTTGCACGGCATTCAGCCGCGCAGTGCACCGGGTAGAGTGACGATAGAAGTGAAAAAACTCGATGCAGGTATTCGCGTCGCCGTGCGCGATACTGGCTATGGGATCCGCCAAGAGGTGATTGATGGCGTAGCTGCTGGCCGCGTAGAAAGCAGCAGTATTGGGCTGATGAATGTGCACCAGAGAGTGAAGTTATTGTACGGCGAAGGGCTGCAGCTTAAACGGCTCGAGCCGGGGACTGAAGTCAGTTTTTACTTACCGGAAAATGAGGCGCAAGTATGTTAAAAGCCATCATAGTTGAAGATGAATATCTTGCCCGTGAGGAGCTAGAGTATTTAGTGAAGAGCCACAGTGAGATAGACATAGTGGCTAGCTTCGAGGATGGCTTAGAGGCCTTTAAATATTTGCAGGATCACGAGGTTGATGTGGTGTTTTTGGATATCCAAATTCCGTCCATCGATGGCCTACTGTTGGCGAAGAATCTGCATAAATCGACCCATCCACCCCATGTGGTGTTTGTCACTGCCTATAAAGAATTTGCAGTAGAAGCGTTTGAGCTCGAAGCCTTCGATTATATTCTCAAGCCTTACAATGAACCGCGGATCATCAGCTTATTGCAGAAGATTGAACAGGTGGGGCGGCAAGCACCAAAGCCACAACATGAGGTCGCGAGTAACACTAGTCGAACCGTGAATTTAGTCAAAGGTGAGCGGATTATCGTCACGCCCTGCGAGCAAATTTATTATGCCGAGGCCGATGAAAAACTGACCTATGTCTACACCCGCACTGACCGTTATGTGATGCAGATGACCATCAGTGAGTTTGTCAGTCGTTTGCCTGCTGAAGGTTTTTTTCGCTGTCACCGTTCCTATTGCGTCAATATCAACAAGATCCGCGAAATCGTGCCTTGGTTCAATAGCACTTACCTGATTAGGTTGCATGATTTGTCGTTCGAGGTGCCCGTTAGCCGTAGTAATATTAAGGCTTTTCGACAGCTGATGAGGCTGTAATTGTCATTCATTCCTGCAGATCTGTATTTCATGCCTTAATTGATCGGCGCGAATGGCATCTCTCTTATAGTGGACTCAATTCCTGATCCCCTAAAGCGAGATGCATCATGACTAAAGAGATGAACCGTACTCGGTACCTGACCTTAGTTGGTACTATTATCACCCAGTTTGCACTCGGCTCAGTTTACACTTGGAGCCTGTTCAATGCGCAGTTGGCCGCTAAGCTCGACGAGCCTGTCAGCCAAGTGGCGTTTGTATTTGGTTTGCTGAGTTTGTCTTTGGCCGTGGCTTCTTCCATGGCGGGCAAATTACAGGAACGCTTCGGCGTACGTAATGTCACCTTAGGCGCAGGCCTGTTACTCGGGCTGGGATTTTTACTCACTGCCCAAGCCAGTAACTTAATGATGCTTTATCTGTGTGCTGGGATTTTAGTGGGCTTTGCCGATGGCACTGGCTACTTAATGACTTTATCTAACTGCGTGAAGTGGTTCCCCGAACGCAAAGGGCTGATTTCGGCGTTAGCGATTGGCGCTTATGGTCTAGGTAGCCTTGGATTTAAGTACATCAACGTGCTGTTACTCGAAAATACTGGCCTTGAAACCACCTTCCAACTTTGGGGATTAATCGCCATGGCGCTGGTGTTATGTGGCGGCATGTTGATGAAAGATGCGCCTGCACAATCAGCCGCAAGTCAGCAGACCGAAAGCCGTGACTTCACCCTCGCTGAAGCCATGCGTAAGCCACAATACTGGATGCTGGCGCTGATGTTCCTGTCCGCCTGTATGAGTGGTTTGTATGTGATTGGTGTGGCTAAAGATATCGGCGAGAAAATGGTAGACTTGCCTGTACTGGTCGCCGCCAATGCGGTTGCGGTAATTGCTATGGCGAACCTCAGTGGTCGTTTGGTGCTGGGTATCCTGTCGGACAAAATTCCTCGCATTCGGGTTATTTCACTGGCGCAGATCATCACTTTAGTCGGTATGGTGTTACTACTGTTTGTACCTTTGAATGCTAACCTGTTCTTCGTTGCCGTTGCCTGCGTTGCCTTTAGTTTTGGTGGCACTATCACTGTTTATCCCTCACTGGTGAGCGACTTCTTCGGCCTGAATAACCTGACTAAAAACTATGGGGTTATCTACTTAGGTTTTGGTGTCGGCAGTATTATCGGTTCGATTGTCGCCTCGTTATTTGGTGGCTTTATTGCGACCTTCAACGTGATTTTAGTGCTGCTGGTGGTGGCGTTAGTGATGTCATTAACCATACGTATGCCAGAGCCTAAAACCCCAGTGTCAGCCAAGAAAGCGACTAAGAGCACACCGCGCTTAGTGAACATGACGGCAGAATCGGCGTAAGCACAAAAACTTAGTCCGCCTTAGCCAAAAGCTAAAACAAAAATCCGCAGCCAAATGGTTACGGATTTTTTGCTTTTTTATCACCTCAACAACAGGTAACTTGATAGCCATAAAGCGTTATTCAGGATGTGTTGATGTTAACGGACCCTCTTTTTTGGTTAGTGGCGATACCCGCAGTCTTGATTACGGGGATTTCAAAATCCGGTTTTGCGGGTGGTGTGGGCGGCTTAACTGTCCCGCTGTTGGCGCTGGCCATTAGTCCTACCACAGCGGCGGCGCTTATGTTACCGCTGCTGATTTATATGGATTTTTTAAGCGTACGTTCTTGGTGGGGGCAACATAATCCGCGTCATTTATGGATATTATTGCCCGCGGCGATAGTGGGTATTTTTATCGCTTATCTGTTGTTTGATAGGTTGAATGAAGAATATCTACGGGCGATATTAGGCTGTGTGTCCCTCGGTTTTGGTTTGTATGGTTTGATTCTGGGGGATAAAACCCAAGCATCACCTTCACATCTAGTAGGGCGCTTGTGTGGCTTAACAGCAGGATTTACTAGCTTTGTTGCCCATGCGGGCGGGCCGCCACTCAATGCTTATTTATTGCCGCTGCGCTTGGCTAAGGCGGAGTTTTTAGCCACGGCTGTGGTGTTTTTTGCGGTGGTGAATTTGGTCAAGCTTGTCCCCTACAGTTTGCTTGGGCAGATTAACCAAGAGAATATTTTAGTTTCCCTGTTACTGGTGCCGCTGGCATGGTTAGGGGTAAAGCTAGGTTTGTTTATTCAAGATAAAATTAACGACAGGTTATTTAAACGCATCATCTTGATTTTAATGGTGCTGGTGGGCGTGCGTTTATTGTGGACGGCGTTATAGTTTTAAGCTTTGGGTTAGATTAGTCTGCTAGTGTGCGCGGGTGTTGGGGGGGGTATCCCCAGCCGCCCTGAATTTACCTGATAAAAACTCAAAATTACGTTACTGTGAAGTCTGCCTGCAATGAGTTTGAAGCTATGAAACGATTACTGATAGTTATCTTAGCCTTAGGCCTTGGCGCTTGTGCTAGCGCGCCAGAACCTAAGCCTGTGGTAAAGCAAGTTGAACCCGCCACGGTTTGGAACGATAGCAATATCTCCGAACTGCATTCTGAGTGGCGCGGTGTGCCCTATCGTTTAGGCGGTGGCACTAAGCGGGGCATAGATTGCTCGGCCTTTGTGTCGGTCGCCTATCAGAAGATGTTGGGTATGACGCTGCCGCGCACGGTTGAAGAACAGCAAGCCCTAGGGAAACCTGTGCCGAGAAATCAACTGCGCAAGGGCGACTTGGTATTTTTCAAGACAGGTTGGAGCACGCACCATGTCGGCATTTATGTGGGCGACGATAATTTTCTCCATGTTTCCACTAGCCAAGGGGTGAAGATTTCGAGCCTGCATAACAGTTATTGGGCGTCTAAGTATTGGAATGCAAGGCGAATTTAGCACATCTTCTTTATGCGCTTTCTTTTATGCACTTGGGCTGATGAGTTAGCGGAGACAATATGTCCTTAGAGCCTGCGTTATCCCAGAGTGACCCCTTACCGACTTCTGTTTTTCTCGCCATTTTCTCGGCAGTATTCTTGCCCATGTTTTTGGCGGCGGTCGATCAGACCTTACTCGCAACGGCGACGCCAGCCATAGTTGAAGATCTTGGCGGTCTGCGCCAAGCCTCGTGGATCACTATCGGCTATATGCTGGCGATGGCCGCTTCTGTGCCGATTTATGGCTGGTTAGGAGATAACTTCGGTCGCGCGAAAATCCTGATGATCGCCTTAGTGATTTTTGCACTGGGCTCTATCGTTTCGGCGAGTGCAGGCACTATGGATCACATGATCGCCGGACGTATCTTGCAGGGCATGGGCGGTGGCGGCTTGATGAGTTTGTCTCAATCCTTGATTGGTGAGTTAGTGCCCATTCGGCAGCGGGCGCGTTTCCAAGGCTATTTTGCCGCTATGTTTACCCTAGCGAGTGTTGGCGGCCCTGTGATTGGCGGTATTGTGGTGCATGCCTATTCGTGGCATTGGCTGTTTTGGGCGAATATTCCACTGGCTATGCTGGCCGTATGGCGGCTCAATGGCTTACATAAGCGCAGCGTTAAACCCGTTCGCCAAGGCAAGTTTGATTTAGTGGGCGTGGTCTTGTTTCCGGCTATTATCACCGCGCTGTTGTATTGGTTATCTATGGCGGGGCAAGAGTTTGCTTGGCTTTCTGTGACCAGCTTAGGCTTTGCCGTTTTTGTGGTGTTCGGCATTTTAGGCTTGTTATTGTGGGAGCGGCGATTGGCTAGCCCGTTTCTGCCGTTAGATTTACTGGCGAAGAAGGCCGTGTATATGCCACTGTTGACGGCGGCGTTGTTTGCGGCCTGTTTGTTTGCGATGATTTTCTTCCTGCCGATTTATCTGCAAGTGGGTTTACACACTAATCCTGCCAAAACCGGCTTGCTGCTCTTGCCTATGACCTTCGGTATTGTCACTGGCTCGACAATAGCTGGCCGACTGTTAAGCAAAGATGTGGCGCCTAAGTGGTTACCGACCTTTGGCATGAGCTTAGCTTTTATCGGCTTGTTATTGATTAGTTTTGTTCCGCCCAATGCCAATGTGATCGGCGGCTTAGGTGTATTGGTCGGAATAGGGCTAGGGACTGTGATGCCGAGTGTGCAGCTCGTGGTGCAGAGCGTGTCGGGCAAGGCGCGACTCAGCCAGATCACGGCTATGGTGTCGCTATGTCGTTCTATGGGCGCCGCTATCGGCACTGCGTTATTTAGTGTGCTGCTTTATAGTCTGCTGCCACTCAAGGGTTCAGAGCTTGGCATCGCCACCATTAAAACTCTGCCGACAGAGGTGGTGCATCACGCCTTCCAATATGGATTTATAGCCGCTGCGGGTGTGGCATTGTGCGCCGCGATAGTCGGTTTTTTATCCCCTGCGACGGCATTAAAAGATCATGATAGCGAAACTGCGCAGTAAGCCTAGATTTGCAGGTGCACGACCCATTTAAGCCGTGTACTATTTGCGCTGAGCCGTATTTTTGTGGCCTTATTCGATTCTAGGACATAAGCATGACAATAACAAAACACTGGACCCTAAAGAGCATAGCCAACGAGTTGGGTGTCTCTAATGCCACTGTGTCTAATGCGTTTAATCGCCCCGATCAATTATCGGAAAAACGTCGTAATGAAATTTTAGCGGCTTGCACTAAGTTGGGATATTTCGGGCCAAATAAAGCGGCTCAATCCCTACGTAAGGGCAAGTTCGATACTGTCGCCTTGGTGCTGTCGGACAGCGTGGAATACATGGTGTCCGATCCCGTCGCCAGTAAATTTATGAAGGGCGTAGCCTCTGTCTTGGAGCAAGAAAAACTCAATTTGCTGCTGTTTTCGGGCAGTTCAGACAGTGTAAATGCGGTAGCCGATTTTGTGGATGGTTTTATTTGTTATGGTCGCCCGCGCAACGCCCTGTTGGCCGAGCAGTTAAAGCAGGTAAAGAAAAAGGTCGTCACGGTCGATTTTGATATCCATCGCAATGCGTCTGTGAGCATAGACAATAAGTTAGCGGCCTATGAAGTGGCAAAACTGGCATTGCAGTCGCCAGCTGACAATGTGGCCATTTTGGGGCTACGTTTGCTCGATACCCACTTAACGTGCCGCGTGTATGATTTAAATTTGTTAGAAATCGATACCTCTGTTGCCCATCAAAGATTACAGGGTTACTTGCAAGCGATTGAAGAAGTGGGCGTTGTTCTGGGGCCGGACCGCATTTGGAATATCCCCGAGAGCAATGCCGACTATGCGGCGATAGCGGCAAAAGAAGCGCTGAACTCGACTCCGCGGCCGAATGTATTTTTATGTATGAGTGACTTAATCGCCTTGAGTGTGCTCGGTGAGGCGCAGGCCATGGGACTGAGTGTTCCCGAAGATGTGCGAGTAGTCGGGTTTGATGGCATAGATGAAGGTACACGTTCAAATCCGCCGTTAACGACCGTCTATCAATACTCTGAGCAGAAGGGCCGAAAAGCGGCGCAAATGTTTGTCAGTGATGCCGTGCATGCGGAAGTTTTGGGCTATGAATTACGCCTCGGTAAGAGCTGCTAATCGCTACATCTTTTAACTAAAAAAGGCGCATTCAATGCGCCTTTTTGCTATCTAAAAACTATGTCGCTTAGCTTGAACTTAAACCTAAGCTCAAGCCCGAACAGGAACGTAAACTTATGCTTGAGCCAACAGTTTTGATAACGACACTTGTGTCTCTTTACCTTGCTTATCTAAAAGGATGATTTGGCCATCTTTATTGGCAAAGTCGAGGGTGAGACTTGCCTGCGAATCAGCCGCTGTCCAAGATAAGGTTAACGTGCGTTCTGCTGATGCCATCGTAAATCGGCCATCGAAGGCTGGGCTGCTATTACGCAGTTTAATCAGTTGAGTCAGCGCCTTAACTACAGTTTTCTGTAACGCTTGTTGCACTTTTTCACGGTTCAAGTAAGGACGATTAATATCGCGACCGACATGGGTGTTGTTGAGCAGCGCCATATCGTTCGGGATTGCCAGCAGACCCGCGTAATACACCTGCGGAATCCCTGGTGCGAAAAACTGAATCGCCCGCGCCATCAAATAATCGAGGTCATTCTGGCCGAGTGCATCGTAATAGGTGCAGTTGATTTGATATAAATCGACGTTACTGGCGGCCGCGCCTGTGGCTTGAAGACTCTCGCCCTTACTGTTGCCATGTATGGTTTCAACCAGATTATCGATTTGATTTTCGGTCAATAATCCGCGCAAGCCATCCATAGGGCCGACGTCGATAATGCCGATGCCGTCGTGGGTGTCGAGTACGGTAATGCAGTTGCGCGGCGCCATTTCCAGCCAATGGGTCAAGGCTTGGCAATCTTGGCTAAACAGCGTATGCAAGATGAGTGGTGGCAGGGCGAAGTCGTACACCATATCGACCCGCTTGGCGATCTCGACCTGAGTCATGTGGTGCGAATGAATTTCGGCCAGCGTTGTCATGCCTAACGCATTGGCTTGCTTAGCTAACTTATCCACGAACTCGAAGGACTCTTCAATCATAAAGCAGCTAGTGCCGGGCTTTTTAATCGCATAACCCGCAGCATCTAAACGGATCAGATTCACTTTACTGTGGTCGAAACGCGCCAGTACTCGGTTTAAATAGTCTTTACCCGCGGCGGAATGAACGTCGATATCGATTTGATTGCGGGTAAAGGTAGTCCAAAACTCTTCGGTCGAGCCATCGGCTAAGGTGTAAGTGCTGAAGCAACTTCCCGGACGTGGACGATAGATAGCGGCTTGATCTTGCTCGCTTAACCCCTCAGGGAATACCTTGTCTTTGGTTAAAAATAAATCCCAGTAAGCCGATTGTTTGCCGTGCTTGAGTACGTCTTTAAATTCGGGCGACTCGGCGGACATGTGGTTAACGATAAGGTCGGCCATGATGTCGTAATCATCACCAATGCGTTTAACGTCATCCCAATTGCCTAAGCGTGAATCGACTTGCACATGGTCTATCGGATCGAAGCCTGCATCGCTGCCGTCAATGGGAAAATAGAAAGGCAAAAGATGTACGCCGCCGAATAGACCTTGCAGCTCGTCATCGAGCAGTGCTTTGAGCTCCTTGAGCCCTGCATTCGTAATTCTGTCGACATAGGTGATCAGTTGCACTTGGTTTTTCATACTTTGCCCACGCTTGAGTTGTCTTTTTAGAGTAAAGGTTTATGGCAATCCTTTAATTGATTGCACAACTAAACTTAATCGATTAAGTTGTATATTTAACCAATCTGAAACATTATTCAAGTGGTTTGTTGGATTTTTGAGTTAGTCTCAAGTTTTGGGGGAGGCTGGCTCACTGCTGTACACAAAAGCCGAAACCCTTTCAGCATGCTGTCACTGAGCAGCTGAGAGCGAGTAGGTATAATAACGATAAGGTGAAATGGTATGGTAAGTGATTCAAAAGGTTGCGATAACCGCAATCACACCCGTATTAGGGTACTCACATATTTAATGTTTTTCATGTTCGCTATGACCTCAGATGCCGTGGGTGTCATTATTCCAGAGTTGATATCCCAGTTTGGTTTGTCCATGTCGCAGGCCAGTGCTTTCCATTATATGCCGATGATTTTTATCGCGATAAGTGGACTATTTTTAGGCTTCTTGGCGGACAAGATTGGGCGTAAGTTAACCATTCTATTGGGGTTATTGTTATTCGCGCTCGCCTGTTTCATGTTCGCGCTGGGGGAATCGTTTTACTATTTCTTGTTCCTGCTCGCCTTTGTCGGCACGGCGATTGGCGTCTTTAAAACCGGCGCACTCGGGCTTATCGGCGATATCTCGACTTCCTCAAAACAGCATTCGAGCACTATGAATACGGTAGAGGGCTACTTTGGTGTCGGCGCTATGATAGGGCCAGCCATTGTTAGTTATTTACTGATCAGCGGCGTCTCTTGGAAGTATCTGTATTTTGGGGCGGGTTGCTTCTGTTTAGTGCTGTGTTGGTTAGCTTATCGGGCTGATTATCCGCAAATCAAACGTTCCTCGACGGATGCGATTAACCTTGCCAGCACCTTTAAGATGATGAAAAACCCTTATGCATTAGGGTTTTCACTCGCGATAGGTTTATATGTTGCCACCGAAGTGGCGATTTATGTGTGGATGCCGACCTTGCTGCAAAGTTATCAAGGCGATTACACCACATTGGCCGCTTATGCCCTGACGATCTTTTTTACCCTGCGTGCGGGTGGGCGCTTTTTAGGGGGCTGGGTGCTCGATCGCTTCCCTTGGCAGCAAGTGATGTTCTGGTTTAGCTTTGCGATAAGTGCTTGTTATCTTGGGTCTATGATCTACGGTATTGAGGCTGCGGTCATCTTACTACCCTTGTCTGGGCTGTTTATGTCCATGATGTACCCCACGCTCAATTCTAAGGGGATTAGCTGTTTTCCCGTAGATCAGCATGGCTCTGTGGCTGGGGTGATTTTGTTTTTTACTGCCGTGTCCGCCGCCGTTGGCCCCTTGTTGATGGGGTTCGTGGGCGATATCTTCGGCCATGTTAAATATGGCTTCTACCTTGCCACTGGTTTTGCCCTTTTGTTATGCCTCCTCAGCGGATTTAATCTCGTTAAAGATCCTGCCCGCCATTTGTTAACGGTTGAAGCGCACTAATTTGGACTGTGACAGGAAATATTTTTCTGTCACATTTCTTTAATTAATCAATACTTTGACCTAGTGCACCTAGAGTGCGAACCAAAACTGTGCAAAAAACGCACTTGCTTTTTGTTGTTAAGTTGCTAACTTGTTAACTTAATCGATTAAGTTGGTTCGGGGTTAAGTTCAATATGACCTTGAGCAATCACTAAGATGGTTCTTCGATTAATCACAATTCGGTAGAGGCAGCCATGGGGAGATAGGGCTGCATCTCAAATATGGGTGGGGACATAAAAATGATAAAAAGCACATCACAGAAATTCTTGTTAAGTACATTGGCCGTGTTGGTGAGTTCTCACCTTTGGGCTGCCGACGCACCACAACAGGAAGAAGCCAAGAAAGACGCGTTAGGTTTAGAAAGAATTACCGTGACTGGGGTTGCCCGCGGCACTCGTGTTATGGACTCGAGTGTGTCAGTCAGCAGCGTGTCACTGGCTGAGCTGGAAGTGAGCTCGCCACGTTCATCGGCCGAAGCATTCCGTATTATTCCGGGGATGAAGGTGGAGTCTACTGGTGGTGAAGGTAACGCTAACATTGCCGTGCGTGGTTTACCTGTGGCGTCTGGTGGTGCTAAGTTCCTGCAAATTCAAGAAGATGGTTTGCCAATCCTGCAGTTTGGCGATATCGCCTTCGGTAACGCAGACATCTTTTTACGCTTAGATTCAACAGTGCAAACCATTGAATCTATCCGTGGTGGCTCGGCATCGACTGCGGCCAGTAATGCGCCCGGTGGCATTATCAACGTAATCAGTAAAACGGGTACTTCGGATTCGGGCAGTGTGGCTACCACCTTAGGGCTGGATTACGATACCTTCCGTACCGACTTTGAATACGGCACTAGCATCAACGACAGCCTGCGTTTCCATGTGGGTGGTTTTGTGCGCACCGGTGAAGGCCCACGCGACGCTGGCTATAACGCCAACAAAGGCGGCCAGATCAAAGCCAACTTAACCAAAGAATTTGATAAAGGCTATGTTCGTCTGTATTTCAAACATTTAGATGATAAAAGCATTGGTTACTTACCTATGCCTATGTACTCAGATGGCAGTTCAATCCCAGGTTTTGATGCTAAATCCGATGCGATTCAATCCGCGTATTTCCAGTCAACCTTGAGCTTAGGTGCCGACGGAGAACGTCGCCGTGGCGATATGCGCGATGGCATGAATCCTGTAGTTAATTCTGTCGGCTTAGAAGCCTCCTTCGATTTAGGTAACGATTGGCAGGTCGAAAACCGTTTCCGTTTCTCCGATGTGAGCGGCAACTTCATCGCGCCATTCCCAGCCGAAGTGGCCAACGGTAGCGACATTGCCACCAGTATTGCTGGCACTGGCGCTAAGTTGATTTACGCCAATGGACCTAATGCGGGTAGTCAGATGGACGGTTTAGCCATGCGTATCAATACCTTTGATGTGCAGATGAATGACTTTGGCTCAATCGTAAACGATTTTAAATTGACTAAAACCTTCGACGATACCAGCGTGACCTTAGGCTATTACAATGCCACCCAAAACATCGGCATGAGTTGGATGTGGAACTCTTATCTGATGGAAGTCAAAGGCGATAATGCAGCGCTATTAGATGTGGTTGCCGCCGATGGCACTGCCTATTCTGACAATGGCCTCTATGGTTACGGCGTACCTTACTGGGGAAATTGTTGCCAACGTAATTACGATACCGACTACAGCATTAAAGCGCCTTATCTCGCGTTAGCCTCGAGTTTTGGTGACTTGTCGCTCGATGCCAGTGTGCGTTATGACAGTGGTGATGCCAGCGGTAACTACGCGGGTAGCGTGCAATCGCAAGTGGATATGAATCTCGATGGAGTGATTTCAATCCCTGAGCAGAGCGTGTCTTCTATCGATAATGCGAACCCTCAGCCAGTGAATTACGATTGGAGCTACACCTCTTACTCATTAGGTGCTAACTATCAATTTTCCAGTGACTTAGCCGCCTTTGGTCGCTTGAGCCACGGTGGCCGCGCCAATGCCGACCGTCTGTTATTTGGTAAGGTGCGTGCCGATGGTTCAGTGGCGAAGGAAGATGCGGTTGATATCGTTGACCAGTATGAGTTAGGTGTTAAGTACCGTTACGATGATCTGTCTGTGTTCGCGACGGCGTTCTACTCAGAAACCGAAGAGCAAAACTTTGAAGCCACAAGCCAACGTTTCTTCGACCGTAAGTACAAAGCCAAAGGTATCGAAATCGAGTCGGCCTATTTCATCGGTGACTTCGATTTTAGAGGCAACCTAACCTGGACCGATGCTGAGATTGCTAAAGATGCATTGACGCCAGAAGTGGTGGGTAATACCCCAAGAAGACAGGCTGACTTTATCTACTCTTTGATGGGCCGTTACAACTTTGACCAAGGTTCAGTGGGCGTTAACTTAATCGGTACCACGGATTCTTATGCTCAAGATAATAACGACTTAAGTTTCGACGGCTACAACCAAGTAAATGCCTTTGCAACTTACAATCTGACCGAAGCTATGAGTGTGTCTTTAAACGTCAACAACTTGTTTAATGTCACAGGTATTACTGAAGCGGAAGAAGGCTCAATCCCTGATAACAATATCATCCGTGCCCGTACCATTAATGGCCGCACCACAAGTGCGACGCTGAAATACGAGTTCTAAGCGGATCTTGCTACAGAAACTGTTTTTACAGAAAAAATGTTAAGCCCAAAACAGCCCATGGAAGTGGGCTTTTTGCCTGCTACAGAATACAGAATATAGAAAACAAAGTTGGAGTGAAAATGACGGTATTACTCAGTTTCGGTGAGGTGTTAGTAGACTTGCTGCCAACCGATGCCACGGGCAAGCATCATCAGCCGATTGCGGGTGGCGCGCCCGCCAATGTGGCCGTGGGTTACGCTAAACTCGGCGGTAAGAGTTATTTTGCCGGTGGCATCAGCGCCGACCATTATGGCGTTATGTTAAAGCAAGCCTTAGCGGATCAGGGGGTGGCGACCGATTATTTGGCCGAAGTGCCGGGCGCCGCTACCGCGACTGTGCTGGTGAATTTAGATGAACAGGGTGAACGTACCTTTGAGTTCAACCGAAATGGCACAGCCGATATGCGTTACAGCAATCAGCATTTTGACAATATCCCATGGCAGGGGATTGATATCTTTCACCTTTGCTCGAATACCTTTACCGAAACCGCCATCTTTAACACTAGCCTTTATGGCGCGCGTTGTGCCAATGCGTTCGCGACCTTAGTGAGCTTTGATGTGAACCTGCGTTTATCCCTGTGGCAAGACTTGTCCTTGCTGGCCGAGCGGGTTGAGCAGTGTTTCCGTTACACCCAAGTGCTGAAAATGAGCCGTGAAGAAGCGGACTATTTAGCGCTGGCGCGGGATAAGGGCTTTGAAGACTATTTGCAGTTTTGCCTCGCCCAAGGGGTTGAGGTGATTTTGGTTACCGATGGCGCCAACCCAGTGCAATGCATCACAGCGTTGCAAAGGTTTAGCGTACCTGTCCCCAAAATTTCTGCCGTCGATACCACGGCTGCAGGTGACAGTTTTATCTCAGGTTTTCTGTTCGCCTTAGGCTTAGATCTGCAATACGATTTAGGCAATTTGACCTTGAAACAAAGGCTCGAAAGCAAAGCGCACTTAGAGGCGGCGGTAGTGTTTGCAACACGCTGTGGCGCAATTACCTGCGGGCAAAAGGGCGCGTTTCCCTCCTTACCTACGTTGGCGCAGGTCAGCTAATCCTTACTGCATTAACGATAAAATCCAAGGTGGGCCTGATGAGTTTGCCTTGGATTTTTTGTCTTTTAGATTTTCCGCTTGCCATTTTTCAATAGCATAGCGCGAACCCCATCACGTTTTAGTCGCCCCTTTTCCTGAGCATTTATGCTATTTTAGCTGCGGCTTAAGGTCGAAGCTGTAGCGGCTTCTTCCATGCTTGATGTCGATATTTTTTATTTCGGCATGTTTCATTTCAACATCACTGGGGATTTCCTATGAGCAAAGCAAAAATCGGTATTGTGACGGTAAGCGATCGCGCCAGCGCGGGGATTTATGAAGATATCTCAGGCAAGGCGATTATCGACACACTCAACGACTACCTCACCAGCGAGTGGGAGCCGATTTATCAAGTGATCCCCGATGAGCAGGATGTGATTGAAGCGACGCTGATCAAAATGGCTGACGAGCAGGATTGCTGCTTGATTGTCACTACCGGCGGCACTGGCCCAGCGAAACGCGATGTTACCCCAGAAGCCACTGAAGCCGTCTGCGATCGCATGATGCCAGGCTTTGGCGAGTTGATGCGCGCCGAGTCATTGAAATTTGTCCCCACTGCCATTTTATCGCGCCAAACCGCAGGTTTGCGTGGCGATTCTTTGATTGTGAATTTACCCGGCAAGCCAAAATCGATTCGCGAATGTTTAGATGCCGTGTTCCCCGCCATTCCTTACTGTATCGACTTGATGGAAGGCCCGTATTTAGAGTGCAATGAGTCGGTTATCAAAGCATTCAGGCCTAAGGCTAAGTAAGCTTCTATCTAGCTTGTAAAACAATAAGGCCACTGAAATTCAGTGGCCTTATTGTTTTGTTCGTTTAGGGCTCATAACTGATTAATCTGTTGCTTTAGCTCGTACTCTGGCTCTGTCACGATTTTTTCAAGTACTTGTACTCGCTCGATCAGTGCTTGGTTTTGTAGGCTGAGTTGAGTCACTTTATCCTTAAGATGGCTATCGTCTGCGGCGCCTACTCCAAATTGGCGCGCTTTTAGATAGTGCTTAAGCATCTCAGTAGCACTCATTCCTATGATGAAGGTGACCATAATCACCATTAAGACATATTCGTTTTCCATAACAAACTCCCGTAGTTATTGAGGTTTTCAACTTGGAGACGATTTGGTGATCGCCGCCAAGTTGAGCAATCGATTTACCTTACAAACCGAAGATTACTTTTTCACTCTTGAGCGACCTTTCCATGCCAAAGGCGAGCAATACCGCAATGGCGAGTGTGCCTAAGGTCGAAACCAGTAACTGCAACATGGGCAAGTCTTTACCTTTGATAAAGTCCATTAATGCCTGTTGCTGACCCGAGACGGGCAACCACTGCAGCATATCTGGCGCTATGTTGTAACTGGCGGCCATCGACAGGGCTAAGGGCACAAACAGCACCATAGTCAGATAGGACTGAGCTTCCTTAAAGGTTTTCGCCATAAAAGACACAAAAAGTTGCAGACAAGCGGCCATTAACGCGACGGGGATGCCGACCACTAACATCAGCAGCATAAATTCTGTGGTGATGTTGACGCTAAAGCCTAATTCCTGCCATGGCACAAAGGCGTAGGCGACTTTAGATACCAGCAAAATCAGCACTAAACCGAGCAGAGCGAACAAGCTCACCGCAATAATTTTTGACAGTACTAATTGGCGAGTGGTCAGCGGATGGCTCAGTAGCAGGGCCAAGGAGTTACGTTCGCGCTCACCGGCACTGGTGTCGATAGCTAGGTTCATCCCCGAGATAAATACCGAGTAAATCATAGTAAAAATAGCGATACCTAAGATCATCCCACCCTTAGAGTCTGTGGTGGCTTTGTCTTGCACATTCACCTTGAGTGGCTGCACCACGCGCGGGTCGATACCGCGGGCGATTAAACGTAAACTGCCCATTTCAGCGCTGTAGGCCTGCAGTTGCTTCTCGAGTCTGCGAATCGAGTTCTGCAGTTTCTCCTCAGAGTTATCGGCCACGATAGTGATTTCGGCGCTTTTGCCTTGGTTCATCTGCGCGGCATAGTCGGTGCTGATGATCAGTTCTATTGCTTTAAGGTCTTTGGCGTCAGAGCCATCGGCTGCGCCTTGAGTGATGCCTTTATTCGATAAAAATCTTACTAAATCCGGTGCTTTATCGGGATTTTTAATGGTGATTTTCAAATCATCGGGGCTGGTTAATTGGCCAATTAACACCATAAATAGGCCGCACATGATCAGCGGCGTGCCTATGGCGTAGTAGAGACCCGCCATCACAGAGCGCTTATCGCGGGCGGCATCGATGAGTTCTTTACGAACCATAGCGATTATTTTATTCATGCTGTCATTCCCTTATCCATGATCTTATCTATCTGAGCTTGTACATCATTGATGCTGCCTGCATTCTTGTTAGTTTGAGTCATCATGCCGCTATCCCTTCATCCGTGCCGATAAGTTGAATAAAGGCTTCTTCGAGCGAGTCTTTGCCTGTTTGAATGCAAAGCTCTGTTGGGCTGCCAATGGCGACGACTCTGCCTTGGGCCATAACGATCACTTGGTCACACAGCGCGGCGACTTCCTGCATCACATGGCTCGAGAACAGCACGCAATGTCCTTGATTTTTAAGATCGATAAGAATGTCACGCAGTAGGCGAGTGCTCATCACATCCAGCCCACGGGTCGGCTCGTCGAGGATAATATTGCTCGGGCTGTGGACGATTGCCTGTGCGAGAGCGGTTTTCATTCTTTGTCCTTGGGAAAAGCCTTTGCAGCGGCGATCGCTAATGTCCTCGAGGCGCAATTTCGCAATCACTTGGCTGGTGGCTTCCTTGGCCTCCTTGGATGATAGGCCGCTTAGCTCGGCAAAATAGCGAATGTATTCCCGTGGTGTTAAGCGTTCGTACAGACCAAAAGGGTCGGGGAATAGCCCGAGTTGCTGTTTAGCGCCAATAGGGTCGATGGCGACATCTATGCCTTCGATTTCAGCCTTGCCGTTATCGGGTTTCAGCAGGCCAAAAATCGTGCGTAAACAGGTGGTTTTACCTGCCCCGTTCGGGCCGAGTAGTCCTGTGATTTGGCCGTTTTGTGCGACGAAACTTAAGTCATTCAGCGCCTGCACGTCACCGATGCGCTTGGAAAGATGGGATACTTTAATCATGGCTTATTCCTTAGCTCCAGTGCTGGCGTGATCATCTGTTGTCGTGGTTTTTGTGCTGGTCGCATTAAGCGGTTCTACCGAGCTGGCATTTAAATAAAAGCTGCGGCGCACATCTTTGTTCAAACATTCGCCGTTGAGATCGTTGACTGAGCCCGAGCGAACGAGATCGGCAATCAGGTTATTGGCGCAGGATTGATAGGCCACACCGTGGGTCGCATAAGGAGCGACAAAGTGTTTGGCATTGGTGAGTTTTTCCATGGCTAACTCGCCCCAGCTTGGTGGGGTGGCGGGGTCGATTTCGCCGGATAACAACAAGGTCGGAATGTTGCTGTTAATGGGTTCGCTAAAACTGTCATCGACCGCGGGGACTTTCCATACTGAACAAGTCGCCTCTAAGCCTTCGAGCATGGTTCTGCCCATAAAGGATTTTTTGGCCTGCTCGCGCATGGTTGGGGTAATGCGGTGCATATCTTCGCCACAGACCACAGATGCGTGCATGCCCATCGCCATGCCAGCATTGTCGATAGTGAGGGCATATAGGCCGAGTATGGGTTGGAAGTTGTTTTTCGATGCTTGATGAATCGCATGGGGCAAGAGGGCGCGCACATTGGCTTGATAGAGTGCCATACGGATCGAGCCAGAGAATTTACCGCGCGTCATGGTTAACATGGTTTTTTCGCCCGTGACGGGATCGTAAACGTTTTCCATCACAGGGCCTGTGGCGAGCTTAGCGTCGATTCGCTCAAAGTCCGCTTTTAACTCGGGGAATTGACTGTTACAGGCGGCGGTTGCTTGGCAATCCTTAAACAATAAGTCGAAGCCACGATCAATTGCCGAGCCAATTTCTAATACGCTTTGCTGCATGGGCACTATGCCGTCTAAGGTCACTGTGGCTAAGTGCTCTGGATATAAACGCATGTAAAGTTGCGCCATGCGAGTGCCGTAGGAGATGCCGTAAATATGCAGTTTTTTATAGCCTAAGTGCGCACGTACGGCTTCGAAGTCTTTAATCGCATTGAGGCTGCCGTATTGAGTCACGTCGGCATCAATTTTGGCTAAGCATTTTTGCGTTTCGGCTAAGGTATCGACATTATCGTCATCGAAGGACAGTGGAGATTGAGCTCCTTCATCGCAGGCCAGTACATTCGAACGGCCAGTGCCCCTTTGATCGATCAGTAAAATATCCCGCTGTTGGCGAACTTTGCTCAGCATGGCATCGAAACCTGCCGCGTTCTCTATGGCCGATTGTCCTGGGCCGCCTGCAATCGCCAGCAAGGCTTCTTCATGGTTGGCATTTTTCACCGCAGGCAAAACAACGTAATGCACTTGGATCTGTTTGCCATCGGGTTTGTTAGGGTTTTCTGGCACAGTCACAAAACCGCAGTTTAGGCGATCGGATACGCCTTCCACATAACAAGTGTCGATCTTATTAGCGATATCTGCCGTCGCTTGTGTCTCTTGGCTTTTCACATCACTCGCCCACGTCGCCGTACTTGCCATTGCCAGTATGAGGGCGCTCATTCTCAAAGTACGCGTGCGCCATGTGGCACCATGCCGTGGCTGAGTTGGCACAAGGCGTTGAACTGTGTTGCTTAACTTCCTGTGTGTCATGCTATGTATCATGCGCGCTTTCCTTTTTGCATTTCAGGACGAGTGTGTTAATTTAAATACCAGTGTATCGGTGTATCAATGTATTAATACAGTGTGTAAAGGCTAATGTTAGAACTTTTAAATGTCAACCCCAGCAGTGGTGAACCCATTTACAAACAATTACACGAACAAGTCGTGCGTTTAATTGTGGGCGGTCAACTGCAAGTGGAAGACGTATTACCCTCAGTGCGCCAGATTGCCGAGCATTTAGCGGTAAATCCCATGACAGTTTCCCGCGCTATTCAACAGTTGGTTGACCAAGGTTGGCTCGAACGCCGCCGTGGCCAAGCGACAAAAGTTGCCTTGCGAACTGAGACTATGGCATCGGGTATTAGCCTGCTCGAACCCCAGATCTATGCCCTGTTGTCGCAGGCAAAGCAGTTAGGTGTCAGCTTGCCCGAGTTGCTGCAACTGCTAAATGAGCGCTGGCAAGATTAGAAAGTAATGTACCGATAAATAGCATAAAAAGGATGAAATTCGATGGGCCAAGAGCGCACGCCAATACTTGAATTTAACCGAGTGAATAAAGTCTTTCGCGGTAAAGGCGCAGGTGAAAAGTGGGCGCTTAAGGATTTATCGTTAACTTTGTCGGCGGGTATGGTGGTGGGGTTATTGGGGCAAAATGGGGCGGGTAAATCAACCCTAATGCGCTGTGCCTTGGGTGTGCTCACACCGGATTCTGGCAGTATTGTTACCTTAGGTGAAACGCCCGAAAATTTAACCTCAAAGGCAAAGGAGCGTTTAGGTTATGTACCGCAGCAACCTTTTGGTTATGAAGGTTT
The DNA here is from genome assembly GCF_025653595.1 of Shewanella sp. SM95. Classification (NCBI taxonomy): domain Bacteria; kingdom Pseudomonadati; phylum Pseudomonadota; class Gammaproteobacteria; order Alteromonadales; family Shewanellaceae; genus Shewanella; species Shewanella sp. SM95. The sequence goes on along the minus strand of NZ_JAKKSE010000020.1, from coordinate 55,583 downwards.
TACCATTGAACGCGCCCTCGATTTACACCGCAGCTTTTATCCCAATTGGGACATGCAATTAGAGCAAGATTGGTTGGTACGTTTCGAGTTAGATGTGACCCAACAGGTGCAACGTTTATCGGTTGGGCAAAGGCAATCATTAGCGTTAATTATGGCGATGGCCTATCGCCCTGAGTTGTTAATCCTCGATGAACCCGTTGCCAGCCTCGACCCTATAGTCCGGCGCAAGTTTATGGTCGATTTGTTCGATCTTGCCCTCGAATCTGGCTCTGCCGTGCTGTTTTCATCCCATATCACCTCTGATTTAGAGCGAGTTGCCAGCCATGTGGCATTGATTAAACAGGGTGAGTTAGTGCTGTTTAAGGAAATCGATGCCCTGCGTGAAGAAGTGCGTTTGTTAACACTCGTGCCCGAAACGGTTTTGCCCGAGTCAATTACTGTGCTGAACCGTGTTGGCGATTCGGTGCTGGTGGATCTAGGTGAGCACAGCGCGTCAATATCAGGCGTGTTAAAGAATGAAGCTTTAAACTTGGAGCAACTGTTTATGGAGCTACACAGATGAGTGCGGCGCACCATAAGCAGATACAAGTCGCGAAGGGCAAAATAACGAGTCAACGAATGAATCCTTTCAAGGGCATGCTGCGCTTTTGGTGTTTTGATATCGGCAGTGTGAGCTTTTTAGGTACGGCTATACTGGGGGTGATCTTAGCTTGTATCGCCGCGGTTTATGGTAAAAATGACAGTGCTGAACTGTTGTTTTCTATGGGGATTATCTCAAGCTCGGCGGCGGTTGCATGGCAACTCATACGTCTGATGGCGAATGAATGTGCACAGTTAATTCCCCATTATCGTCGCCATATCTACATTCAAAGTGTCACTGTTTTAGTCAGCGTTTTTGGCATAGGAGTCTTGTTCTGTTTGGCTTTAGGTTTGACGGCTAGCCTAGCGAGCTTAGTGCTGGCTTTGGTGATGAGTTTAACTTTTATTTGGCTTTGTTTACTCAGCACTCAGTGGTTTTATGCTTCGTTTTTACTTTTTGTCTTAATGCCATTTATCCCATTGATTGCAGAGCACATTCCTCTTTGGCTAAGTGCGATTGCCCTGCTGATTTTAGGTATGCTGATTGCGCGTGCATGCCGTATTTTACCTTGGCGCGCTGAGGCGAGGACGGTATATCTCAATGGTCTCGAAATGGGGTGGTTTTGGCTGCCGAATCTGCAATCCATGCGTATCTTGAGTCGCTTCGAGCGTTATTTGCATCCCACCAATTTTTTTATTGGCCCTATGTTGACGATTTTACTGCTGCTATTGCCCGTAGTCTGCTTAGTGCTTGGGCTGTTGTCGCATCAATTTCATTTGAATATCCCTGTATTATTGTTTTTGGCGCAGTTCAGTGTGATTAGTTGTTCGCTGGTGCATTGGAGCCGAGTGCAACGCTCGCGCTCGACAGAAACCTTATTGTTGATGCCAGGGTTTGATGGTCGAAAAGGATTCATAGCGGCATTTTGCCTTGGACAGCAAAGACTCCTGAATGTGGTCGTCGGCATTATGCTGGCGTGTAGTCTGCTGTTGGGCTGGCTCAATGGTGATCTGAATATGCAGTTAGTGGGTCATCTGGTGCTCAGCACTTACTGGGCCTGCGCCTTGACGTTAGGTTTTGGCTGTATGTGTCGCCGAGTTTTGCATATCACGCTCACTATGATGGTCGTCGCGGGGCATTCCCTGTGGGTGTCTATCAGCCTTACCTCTTTACGTGATGGCGGCAATTTAACTAATTGGTTGCTATGGGATCTACTCTTAATACTGCTGGGGCAAGCGGTGCTGATTTGGGGCAAGAGAACCCTCTGGAAGGGCGATGTTATGAGGTCATGTTGACGTTCTGAGATTAAATTTTGTTCGCCCTGACAAGTAAGTGAAACTAAGAGTGGTACGCCGCTAAAGCCTATTTACAGCGTGATTTGGGCGACATTTGCACAACATTAGAGCAAAAACTCTTAGTTTTTATTTGGCCTTCAGGTAGAATGCTGCAAAAGCGGTACACTTGTAAGCTAAAAAGGTGAGTCTCTTATGTCTCTCGATCAATATCATGTTATTCGACTATTACAGCAGCAGAGCGAGTCTTTAAAAGACGCAGTAGCGCTGGAAGGTTTTGAAATGGCCGCTCCTTGGTATCAGGTGAGTTGGCAAGCCTTCGACCAAATCAGCAGTAAAATTGCACAAGTGTTGATCGAACTTGGCGTACAAGTGCAAGACCGTTGCGTTATTCTGGCGCAAAACTGCCCGCAGTGGACTTGTGCCGATGTCGGCACTCTCAAAACTCGCGCCGTTGTGGTGCCAATTTATCCCACCAGTACCGTCGAACAGGCTAGCTTTATCGTTAACGACGCCACCGCTAAAGTGATTTTTGTCGACGATGCTAAGCAATACGCCATGGCGTGTGAGTTGCAAGCCTTATGCCCAAGCCTAGAGCATGTGATTGTATTCGATGCCAGCGTGACACTCGCTGCCGATAAGGCCAATCAGCATTGGCATCTAGATACCCTATTGGCGGGTGACACTCAGTTAAACATTGAGCAAGAAGCCGAGCTTCATCAGCGTTTACACGCTGCAAATCTCGATGATTTACTGACCTTAATTTATACCTCCGGCACGACGGGCGATCCTAAGGGCGTGATGCTGGATTACCGTAATATGGCGTCTACCATACGCCAGCACGATCAAAAACTGGCCTTCCATTCTGGCGATGTGTCTTTGGCATTTTTGCCATTGAGCCATGTATTTGAGCGCAGTTGGAGTTTCTACGTCTTGTGCCGTGGCGGTCATAACGTCTATCTGCAAAATACCCAAAGAGTGAAAGAGGCGATTAGCGCCGTGCGTCCACATACCTTGTGTGTGGTGCCGCGTTTCCTCGAAAAAGTGTATAGCGCCGTACAAGATAAAGTCGCCAAATCAGCCGACGGTCGTAAGAAGTTGTTTGCTTGGGCGATGCGCGTTGGCCAACGTCAGTTCGAAGTAGGCCAAGGTCGTGCTAAGGGCGGATTGTGGTTGTCGCTGCAATGGCGTTTGGCGCACAAGCTGGTGTATAGCAAGCTGCAAGCCGTGCTCGGTGGCCGTTTGAAGTTTATGCCTTGCGGTGGCGCAGCCTTAGATGTGAATGTCGGTAGTTTCTTCCATGCGATTAATATTCCAGTACTTTGTGGGTACGGTATGACAGAAACTAACGCGACTGTGACCTGCAATACCTTAGGTAATCGAGTGCCGGGTTCCAATGGACAACCTTTGCTGGAAACCGAAATTAAGCTAGGTAAGGACGATGAGATTTTAGTCCGCGGCGCGACTGTGATGCGGGGCTATTACAATCGTCCTGAAGATACCGCCGCTGCGTTTGAAGATGGTTGGTTAAAAACCGGTGATGCAGGGCGTTTCGATGCGAACGGCAATTTATTTATTACCGATCGTATTAAAGAATTGATGAAGACCTCCAACGGTAAATATATCGCGCCGCAAAGGGTTGAGGGCGCCGTTGGCTGTTGTCCTTTTATCGAGCAAGTGGCGATTATTGCCGATGCGCGTAATTATGTGACCGCTTTGATTGTGCCAGCGTTTGAGTCACTGGAAGCGTGGGCGAAGGACAAAGGGCTGAAGTATGAGTCACCTTTAGAATTGCTGCGCCATAGTCATGTGGTTGAGCATTTTGAGCAACGCTTAAAGCAGTTACAGCATGAGTTGGCCGGTTTTGAACAGATTAAAAAGTTCACTCTGTTGCCTGAAGCGTTTTCGATGGAAGCGGGTTTAATCACCCCAACGCTCAAGCTGCGCCGCAAGATGATTTACCATAAATATGCCCATGAAATAAATGCTATGTACAACAACTAATTGTTAACTTGTTGTTGCTAAAGGCCGCAGAAGCGGCCTTTTTTTTATCTACTACTTCCTGAAGTGCTTTTCTTCGCTTAAAATTCGCCCCGTTTACTGGTGCGCATGAGGCGCGAGGCGTCGGTATAAAAGGTGTAGTTAAATGGAACTTTCGATTCGTAGTTTATTCGCTGCAGTGAGTGCGGTGTTGTTATCTTCTTTAACTGTCATTCCTGCAGCTGACGCTGAGGATTACGACAAAATCGTCCATGGCCCAGTGGACTTACCTAACGGGCAATGGCTCAATTTCTATCAAAAAGATCATAAAGTGTGGGGCGAAATGCTCTATGGCGATGCGCCCGGCGTGCGTCTTGATGATTATGGTTCTGCTGAAGTGGTTGCGGTTTTTTACCTCGATTTTGATAAAGGTGGCACCAAAGAAGTGGTTGTCATGCTGAAAGATGCCGATGGTCAGCATTTACGGGGCTATGGTTTTGAAGGGGATGATCTCACAAAACTCCCCCGTCTACAGGTTGTGCTCGATGACGTCGCACCAACCTTAACCTCGTTTACCGTGGGTAGCGTTCGTAAAGTGTTAAGCCAAATTCCGCCGCAACAATACCGTATGACCTATGATGTTGACGCGATTGAAGATCCCGCCATTAAAGCGATTGTCGATGGTTCTACTAAGCTCAAGCCGACCTTAGTGGGTTATCGTAATTCCGAAGGTTCACCCGTCGATGTGAAGACAGCCGTCGAATATAAATTACGTTATCCACTGACTCGTAAAGATAAAGATGCCCAAGGGATTGAGCGTCAATATAGCTTAGTGACCACCTTTGATCGCAGTGGTTATAGTGAAGAAGACGGTAGTTTTGTATTGGTGAGCGTGGCCTTTGAGGCCGATGACTTTGATTGGCTTAAAAGTGGTGGTGCCGTGATCCCTAAAACAGGCCCATCCTATGATTTTATGAGTATGGGCATGGGGAGCACTTGGGCAGGGCTTGCCAGTGAAAGTCATTATGCCCAAGGTGTGCTCGATGGCCCGTATGCAGCCTACGATGGTCGCAATGGTAGCGTGGTTTACTCTGGTAACTACAAACAGGGCAAAAAAGTCGGTAAGTGGATGGAGACAGAGAACCAAGCCATTTATTGGGAAGGCGAATATCTTGACGGTAAAAAGCAAGGTAAATGGATTGCACAGTCGATGTTCGATGAGGCCGATAACTTTGGTTTTGCCCATTACAATCAGGATGTGCTCGACGGCCCCTACGAAGTCTATGAGCCCGATTATGACTCCAGTGCAGAAGGCGATAAGCGATTAGTGGCAAAAGGTATTTATCTTAATGGCGTAAAAGATGGCGAGTGGCTTGAGGCTGATGGCAGCAAAGGCCAATATCAAAAGGGTGTCAAACAAGGTCCTTGGGTCGATAAAGTGACGAGCGGACATTTCCGTGATCAAGTTGGTGAAGGTGCCTATCTTGCAGGAAAACGCACTGGCCCTTGGGTATTTAAAGCCGAAGATGGGACTCGTACCGAAGTGAGCTATGTCAATGGCTTACGTCAAGGAGAGTCTAAATCATTCGACAAAAATAATCTGATGTTTAATACCCGCCATTATGAGCAGGGTCGCCTTAATGGTCAGAGTATTTGGTATTCAAGTCCGAATGTCGTGGTGGATATCGCTAACTACCGCCAAGGAGAGTTGGATGGCCAGCAAATGCGCTTTAATCCCCAGAACGGTGAGCTGACTGAACTAACGAGTTATAAATTCAATGAAGCGGTGACGATTAAGCCTTCGCACGATGAATGTATTATGCGTGAGAATCCCTACTCAGATGATTGTGAAGGGGTGATTAATGGTAAAAATGAAGAAATTTCATCGATAAAAAACGGTGAGCAGCGCGAATATCATAGCAGCGGCTCCTTGTATAAATTGGCTTATTACACCAATGGCGCTGTAGATAAAGAATATCAGTTTGATTCCAATGGCCGTTTATTAAATTTAAAAACGTACAAAGCGGGTAAGGAATACGGCCCAAGTATCAGTTATTCCACTGATGGTGGTTACTCACTCTCCCGATATGGTCACCAAGTGAATAACCGTGTCTCTGGCCCCCATTACAGTTTCTATCCCAATGGGCAATTAAGAAGCCTGTGGAACTACTGCCAGCAAGAAGGCGAAACCTGGAACGGTGAACCTTATTTCTGGGATAACGCCATTGCGCGCTGCGGTATACAGCGCGAGTACTTTGATAATGGTGCCGTGAGTTGTATTGAAGACCTCGATAGCAATTATGCCGTGGATAAAGTGTGTTACGACATGAATGGCAAGATAGCGAATGAAATGCTGCGTATCGATGAACAGCATGTGATCCACAAGCGCTACATTAACGGTGTCATCTATTCCGAAGAGCCGGGTTTTGCCGATTACTCACATATCACTAAGGGCCGTAAGATTTATCACTTAGAGAACCCAAAAACTCATGGAGTGTATAAGTCTTATAAAAATGGCAAGTTAGAATACGAGAAAATGTATGATATGGGTAAGGCTGGATGCCTTAAAAAGTACGATGCTAACGGCAAGCAAACCCCAGAAACGGCGAGTTGTCAGTTTTAAAATGCTAGGTTTGGGCTAGTGGCTAGAACCTGTTTGGCTTAGGATAATGGATGAGTTTGGTGGTTGGTTTAATTACGTTAATCACCACGCTCTTCCATTCATAAAATAATAAAAAGGAAGTTTGCATGTCAGCCACAGAATACAGTCTCGAAATCAATCCAAGATTTACTGAAACCGACGGCCTAGGTCATATCAACAACACTGTGATCCCCGTATGGTGCGAAGCGGCGCGCACGCCAATCTTTGAAATTTTTAATCCTGAGTTGGATTTACATCAGTGGAACTTAATCGTGGCGGGGTTTACCGTGGCATTTATCGCGCCGACTTACTATGGCAAGAGTGTCACAGTAAAAACCTATGTCAGCCGTATCGGTAATAGCAGCTTCGAGCTGACCCAAACCTGTTGGCAAGCGGGCAACAAGACCGCCGAAGTAAAAACTACCTTAGTGCACTACGATTACAGCAGTGAAAAAAGCCGCCCGATTCCTGAAGATATCCGCGAAATGCTCGCTAATCTGAATGGTGAAAGTGCTTAGTCTGCTTACTCTTTCGGTCAGCGTAATTGCAATTGCGCTGCTGAAGGGTTAATTTGTCGACCCGCTAACTGTGATGCAGATCACTTGTCTGTATCGCTTAATTTTTATCGGTTCGGATTAACCATGAGATTCTATTTTACCCGCATGCGATCGAAGGACATTTGTCCACCAAGACAGCCACTTAAAAAGATTGTGTGGTCATGGGTTGGGGCTTTCTGTGGCATTTACTTGGTCGCGAGTCTCGCAAATTATATGAGTGAAAACCTCGTCGACACTATGTTTGTCATTGGCTCGTTCGGCGCGTCGGCAGTGCTAGTGTACGGTGCACCGCTGGCGGAGTTTTCTCAGCCGCGTAACTTGATTGGTGGCAGTGTGTTATCGGCCTTAATTGGGGTCGCAGTGTACCAAGTGTGTGGCGATTATGTGGTGCTGGCGAGCGCCTTAGCGGTATCCCTGTCTATCGCATTCATGTACCTGACTCGTACTCTTCATCCTCCGGGCGGCGCAACGGCATTGATTGCCGTGATTGGCGGTGAAAACGTGCATCAACTCGGCTTTCTTTACGCGTTAATGCCAGTGTTCCTCGGCTCAGTATTACTCTTACTGGTCGCGCTGGTGGTCAATAACCTCTCCACCGATCCCAAGCGCCATTACCCTGTTTATTGGATTTAGTGAAAGTTAACATTATCCCAAGTAGATGAGCGCAACTGTTATTGCGCTCATCTATTTATGTTTATATTTCAGATTAAATACCGCTAGTTATAGCTATATTTCTAAATGCTATAATTCTTGTACCATCAGAATAATCTAACTTGAAATTTAACTTTTTTATCATGACTGGATTTGATTCTGTAGGATATTTGAAAAATAGCTTTAGTGATGTAGCTGATTTTTTTGTCAAAGGAATACTTCTTGATGATCTAATAAACTCATTTGCTATATGTACTCTTTCTAGCTCAGCTCTAGTGTTTTCTTGATCATAAATCCTAGTGTTATTAACTCCGCCAATTTCTAGATCTTCGTCTGAAACATTTCTTACAAACAGACTACATATCACTTGAGAGCCAGATCTTGAACAATAATCTAGCTCTATTTCTAATCCAGCTTCTACTTGTACCATGCTATAGCTAATACGTTCTTCTTTTTCAAGAAAGTAACTGCTTAGCGACGATGATGGAGCATAAAATTCTCTTAGGCTTAAGGACAAAGCTCCCAACATCAAAAAAACAAATGTGTAATATCCATATTTTCTCCATGTTTTTCGATCTTTTACTTTGGAAACAAGTCTGTTGACGATAAAAAGAATTGAAAATGCTGATATGAGAGCTAAAAATGCAAAGATAGCTTGATAGAGTAATAATCCATCAACGTTAAGTTGAAATAGCTGTCTTAAGAAGTCTGAGCCTCTAAATGTCGGCACTAAAACAGCCAGTAAGGTAAGTATAAAACTAAGCAGTGTATTTGAGTCTGACATGTATTCTCTGAAATTATTTTTTTCAGTATTTTCCTTTAGCGCCTTACTATCCATTTTTTATAAATATCCTATAACTCTGCTTATATGTGATGACTATTTTAATATTAATGAAGTATCCATTCAAAGATGTTTCTATATCAGTTTTGCTAGCTTTTCAAAAATTTCTGTACATACCAGCAGCTGGCTTGGATAGTAAAGTCTTGGCCTTTAGCCCACTTTAAACCGTGGCGCACTAAGCGTTCGGCAAGGCCTTTACCGCGCAGTTCGTTGGGGACAAAGGTGCGGCTGAAATCGATATCCTTGCCTGATAATCGGTATTCCAATACGGCTTCATAGCCGTCGACAGGGATAATAAAACGCTGTCTATCCTGTTGATGTTCAATGGCGATCTCGATATTTTCGTTATCTGACATACATGCTTCCCTCAAGGTATGGCCTAAAGTGTGCTGGCAATTCGTTATCGATTTGAATAGCTTAAGCGACTTCGTGCTGTTTGAGAATCGCCAGCAGTTCTGCCGGTAACTCGGCTTTTTTGCCCGTTTTAAAGTTAAACATCACCGCGACTGAAGTACCTAACGTCGTTACTGCCTGCTGCTGTTTACTAAAAGCCTGATAATGCATGGTAAATCTATCGTTGTGAATATCGCTAATACTGACACTTACCAATAAAGTATCGGGGAAAGTCACTGGGCGTTTATAGCGAGCCTGATTTTCGCTGATTACGGGGCCAATGCCGGATTTATACAGGGTATCTAGCGGGAAGAGGCGATTGAAAAAGTCGATACGTGCCGTTTCAAAATAGCGGAAATACACCACATTATTTACGTGTTGTAGGGCATCCATTTCACCCCATGCAACGGGGATTTCTGTGACTATGGGGTGTTGGGTGAAAAACTTTTCCATTGCCTGTTCTTGTACACCTTCTTGCAACTGTTGTTTAAATCCCATGATAAAAATCCCAAGTTAAAACGCTCGTTTAAGCGGCCAGACTAGCAGCATAAGATTGCTGCGACAAGTCTTGGCCTAAGCTGATACTGTGGCTGATAATGGCAAGCAATGCAGATATGAGTAATGTCTTTAAAGGGTTAGGTTGAGCTATGTATATTGGACAAGCGGCAAAGCAAACAGGGCTGTCGATAAAAGCGATTCGCTTGTATGAGGAGTGGGGGCTAATCGACACTCCCGCACGTCAGGGGCGTTATCGTATTTATAGTGCGGCGGATATTAGGCTGTTGTTGCTGATCAAAGAGGCCAAAGCCCTCGGTATTAAGCTTGTCCAACTAAAAGATTTACTCGAACAAGGCGATAAGCATGCTCAGTTAGCCACAGTGCAGGCTTTTTTGTTGGGTATTAAAGCGGATTTTTTACGCCAGATAAGTGAGTTAGAACATAAAGTCACTCAGTTAGATGCCTGTATTGATGGGCTCACCTCCTGTGAGTCGCAGCTGTTACCTTAGGTCTTGACTCTCCCCTTAGGGGCAGAGTTTATGCTATTTGCCACATTGACTGTTATGGCGTTTCATCGTGGCAAAAAAGATTTTAGTGATCTGTGGTAATCCTAAGGCGCAGAGTTTTTGTGAGCATCTGGCTGAAACCTATGTCCAAGCGGCGGCAGATAAACACTCAGTGAGAATCGTCAAACTAGCTGAGCTGAATTTTGACCCGAATCTGACCTACGGTTATCGTCAACCTCAGCCACTCGAAGCCGATTTGCTAGCGTTTCAAGCGAATATCCAGTGGGCGGAGCATGTGGTGATTATCACACCGATTTGGTGGGGCGGTATTCCTGCTAAGTTTAAAGGCTTAATCGATAGGACATTTTTATCTGGATTTGCATTTCAATATGAGAAAGGTAAATTGATACCCGCTAAGTTGCTGCGCCATAAAACTTCGCGAATTATCATGACTATGGACACGCCGCCTTGGTATTACAAGTGGTTTCAAGGCGCTCCCGCGCTGAAACAGCTTGATACCGCCACCTTAGTTTTTAGTGGTTTTAAGCGGGCTAAGTCCAATATGTTGGGGCCAGTGATGAGTGCTAAGGAGCCGCAATTGCAACAATGGCGAGCGTTGGTGCAGCGGCTGGGGAATTTAGGTTTATAGAATCGAGCGAAACAAGGAGTGGGGTGTGATTAAACAAGTGGGCAATACTCTTATTCAGCCAAAACACAGAGCGTCCTGCCATTGCGGTGCCGTGGTATTGGAGTTGTCATTGCCTAATGGCATCGAAAATCCACGCCGTTGCGATTGCTCTATCTGTCGTCGTAAGGGCGCAATGGTTGGCTCTGTGCCGCTGGCGGGGATTAAGATCCTCAAGGGTGAGGATGTGCTGAAACTCTATGAATTCAATACCAAAACTGCCAAACACTACTTCTGCGCTATCTGCGGTATTTACACCCATCACCAGCGGCGTTCCAATCCCCATGAGTATGGTTACAACATTGGTTGCCTCGAAGGGGTTAACCCATTCGATCTCGAAAATGTTCCCACGAATGATGGTGTTAACCATCCTGCGGATCGTTAGACTATGAACATAGGTCAGTTTGCTGCACTCACTGGACTGTCGGCGCATACGCTCAGGTATTACGAGAAAATTGGCCTACTGCAGTCTGTTGTGCGAAATGGCAGCGGGCATCGTGATTATGCGGCGAAAGAAGCGGAATGGATTGGGTTTATCAATCGCTTAAAAGAAACGGGCATGCCGTTAAAGCAGATATTGACCTATGCCGAGCTGCGTGCCCAAGGCGATGTAACCGCTGGCCAGCGACAGCAGTTGCTCGAGCAACATGCAACACAATTGGCTGAGCGTATTCGCCAAGAGCAGGAGCATTTGGCTGCTCTTAAGCAAAAAATTCACTATTACCAAACTCATTTTTAGTGGCTAAGCTCAGTCGCTAACATTTGTGGTTAAATGCTAAAAAGCTAATATTATTTACTTTTCTATTTGCTTGCTTGTGCCTCTAGCCAGCGAGTTAAGTAGAGGGGCAGTCTTACTGATCCGCATTGCCTGTGTCATGCATCAATGAACCATTGACTTAGAGTTAACTCTAAGGTTTAGGCTGCTTGCTGTGATTTAATCCAGCAGGAGCTAAAAATGAGTAATCAAAGATATGTGCAGGGCCTCGCTAAACTGACTGAAATCGACGGTGAGGCGGGGGAGAAAGTCATCCGCAGTCTTGCCGATATTTGCCCTGACTTAGGCAAGTACATTATTGAATATCCTTTTGGGGATATTTATCAGCGTGAAGGGCTCGACCTTAAGACGCGGGAGCTAGTGACAGTTGCCGCACTCACGGCGCTAGGGCATTGCCAGCCACAGTTAAACGTACATATTAATGGCGCATTGAATGTCGGTTGTACGCCGCAGGAAATTGTTGAGGTGATATTGCAAATGTCGGTTTATGCTGGCTTTCCTGCTGCACTTAATGGCATGTTTGTCGCTAAAACCGTATTTTCTGAGCGGGAGTTAAGCGTCGTTTAGTTAGTCCTGAGTCAGGTTTATCGATTTGCAAGAGTGACCATAAGGCCGCTTTGATTTCCTCTCTCAAGTTCATTTTAGTTGGATTTAAACGGGCGATGGGGTGTTGCGGAGCTTTCATTCGACTCTAAACAGAACGTTCGACTTTGGCTAGAGATAGCCAAAGTGACCAATATACCGAGATTGAGTGGCACAGTTGCCATCACTGTGCTTTGCACATTACAGTGGCAAATGTTGCCCGTCTTACTATTTCAATGGAATGTAAAATAATAATGAATTTAATCGGTTACATTGGGTCAGCTCGCCAATACTTGCGAAAGCTCAGCTTACCATCACTGAGTGACATCCGTTTAGGTTTGGGCAAGTTCTGGCGCTGTCTTATCCTAGGGGTTGCTAAGTTATCCTTTGCGCAAAAGCTGTATCTTATTGCTTTGATATTGGCTTTTAGTAGCGAGTTAATGGGGTTGGTCGCTGTGATTGCCGTAATCGCTATGGCCATCGAGTTTTGGCCTGTGTTCGAGCGGGTTTGGCACAGTTTGGCGGGCAAAGCTGTGTTGTTGCTGTTTTATGCGATGATTGCCAACTTTGCTTTGGGCTGGTCTGGCGCGATAGTTAACGAAGTGGTTGGGGTATCAGCAAGCGATCTCAATTACACCCATAACTTAGCGATTTTACTCTATATGCCCGCTTGGTTTTTGATGGTAAGCGCGATCGTGCTGCTGGCATTACAGTTGATTATTCCTATCTATTTAATATTGATCTTTTTGCTTAAACCTTTAGGTGTCAAATCGTTACGGCTTACCTCGCATACTTCATTCCGTAAAACGACTTTTTTGATCCGTATCGTGCTAGCGACTGTGGTTTTGTATCACTTGAGCCTGTTAATTGATTTAGAGACGCGCATTGAAACCTCGTTTGGCAACTTTATTACCTCTCCCCAAGAAGCCGCTAAGCATGCGCCTCGCGAGCCAAAATCGGGACGGTTGCCGGATGCGACCGATGTGCTGACGGTACCGATTGTAGAGCTAACTCAGACTGCTCTTGATTCTGAAAGCGATAAATCGAGCAAGGCTGAGAATAGTAATGATGACGGCGAGCTGGAAGAGGAAGAGCGCAAAAAGGCCTACGCCTCGGTGCGAACTCAATATCAGTACTTAGTGCGGCAATGGCTAGCTACGTTCGCATTTTCACTTGAAGCCAATGGCCGCTCGCGTTGTAAAAAGCCTGCCGAGTCGAATGTGATTGAATTAAATGATTACGAGATTTTGTTGATCACACCCGATAAGAATGCGGATTATGGTTATCGTTTTGAGGTGGAAAAATGTATCTCGGCCGCGTTTCCGCTGGCGGTGAAGGGCAATTGAGTCAATTAATAAAAAAGCGACCACAAGGTCGCTTTCGTTTTATCGGCTAAATCAGTTTGAGCTGACTGAGTCGACTATCGTGCTATTCAACAACCATCACGTTATTCAATAATCGCATTATTCAATCAGCAGCTCATCGAAGCTGCTGATTTTGCGGAACTCGCCAGTGCGTTGCTTGCTGTCGCGAACCATTTGGCAGGTCATCATACCCGCAGCGTCGGCAGCCTTTAATTCTTCAATAACATCAGACACAAACAGCACTTGTTTGGGGCTTAAGCTGATAGTGTTGAGGATATTGCAGTAAGCCTGCTTATCTAATTTGTTGCCCGTGCGGGTGTCGAAATGGCCGTTAAACATTTCAGTTAAATCGCCGCCGTCACTGTGGCCAAACAACAGTTTTTGCGCGTCGACAGAGCCGGATGAAAAACTGTAAATACGCAGATTTTGTGCGCTAAAACGTTTCACCGCTTCAATAAAGTCCGGGAAGATATGGCCCTTAAATTCGCCATGGGCATAGCCTTGTTTCCAAATTAACCCTTGTAAGGTTTTAAGTGGCGTAGCTTTACGGTCTTCGTTGACCCACTGTTGCAGGATCTCAGTTACACGCGCTAAGTCAGCCTCGGGCTCTAGGGCGATATCTTTAGTGTCACAAATACAGTTTTCAACCAATACATTGTGTTGGTTCTGTTCTAAAAAGTCTGGCAAGGCTTTGACAGAATAGGGGAATAGTACATCTTGGATAAAGTTTAGGTCTGTCGTGGTGCCTGCTGTGTCTACGACTATGGCTCTGATACCCATAATGTTTTGATACTCCACAATATGTTGGCTAAAAAATGCAACTCCGATCCTAAGCGTTATTGGTGAAATTGGCTAGTCTATTTCACCCAAACACATGGGCAAATTGTGGGTGATATCACTAAGCGATAAGATTGAAATTTGATTAATCTAGTAATTTTAAAAGCTTATCCACTGATTATCCGAGAAAACACTAACTTGATACTGGATTTCATCTCGTTTATTGCGCACAAGTTTGTGGTAGACATAAGACTATGGTCTTAATAGCTAAGGGAAATTTAGGCTGCTATTGTAGTTAAAGTCTCTTTACTCCTTTATACCTTGCATGCTGTGGTTTTCGGGAGACGAGACAGCATATTTCACCTGCGAATAGAGAGACCTTACATGAAATATTTACCCGCACTTGGCTTTGGTATCCTATTAGCCTTATTGAGTTTTATCAGCTTCTCATTGGTCGCCAGCGTGGGTTATATGTTGGACATGTTGAGTGCGGTGCCTCACATCTCGCATAACAGTGTGGAGTATCTTTTGTTGGCGGCTCACGATGCGAGTTTGCTGATATTGCTTGCAGGTTTAGTGCTTTATGCTTACCACAGGATCTTTCCTAAACTTCCCTTCGATTGGTTTACCGCTGTGCTTATCCAAATGCCGCTTGGCTTGGCGGTACTGGTGTTAGATGGTTTTACTTTAAACCTGTTTTCATTCAAAGGTTTTGCTCTAACGCTGACCACTTTAGCCGCTTCATTTGGGGGGCTAAGCCTCTTTTGGTTGCTTCAACGTAGAGCTAAGCGCTTCGAAGCTAGGTTGAGTAAATAAGCAGAATTTACAGTACATAGCGTAGGCGCAGTGCCGTTTGTTCAACAGGGGATAGCGCGAGCCACTGTTCTCGGATTTCCACGGCCTCCTGCGGATAGTCGGTAATGAGCACATCGGCTCCCAGCGCCAACATGCGCCGCATTTGCCGTGGATTATTTACTGTCCATACATGCACTTGCTTACCTCCTTTGTGTGCACGGGCGATAAATTTTTCGTTAGTAATCGATTGATTGACCGCTAAGAATTGTGTATTCGCCTTAATGGGATCGCCAATGGATTGAGTGACGATAAGGCCAGTGTGAATGGAAGGGTCGAGTCGTTGCACTTCTTCAATGGCTCTTGCTTCGAGTGATGTAATGACGACTTGTTGTGTCATTTTCTCTTGTTGCAATAAGGCGACAACGGCCTGTGCCAAGCTGGGATCGGCTTGATTATATTTAAGCTCAATGTTCAAACCGATTTTGTTGCGTGCCTCATTAAGCATCTCTAGTAGTGTTGGTACGGATTCACCTGCAAAGGCGGCACTGTGCCAACTCCCCGCATCGAGTTGTTGTATTTCACTCGCACTGAGGTTGGCAACTCGCCTAGAATCGCCCGCTATGCGCATTAAATCAGCATCGTGCAATACCATTAAGGTGCCATCGGATGCCGTTTGCACATCGATTTCGGCATAATCCGCCTTTTCTGCAATCGCTAAACGCAAAGCCGCAAGGGTATTTTCTGGTGCCCTAGCAGCGCCAGCACGGTGGGCAGTAATCAGGATGTCATCCCTTTGTGGTTCACTATTGAGGGCATATACCCCTAACCCCAACATGATTAAAAAAGTGCCGATCAACAC
Organism: Shewanella sp. SM95; assembly: GCF_025653595.1. Lineage (NCBI taxonomy): Bacteria > Pseudomonadati > Pseudomonadota > Gammaproteobacteria > Alteromonadales > Shewanellaceae > Shewanella > Shewanella sp. SM95. Next base: position 39,807 of record NZ_JAKKSE010000020.1, on the reverse strand, counting down.
CCCGCTTATCGTATAAATCGACAGTTCAGACGTTCTTTTTACCGTTTGTCGCCCAAGGCGTTCTAACCCTGCGGGTTTTTCTCCCAGTTGGCGGTATAACAGCAATATGATAAAGGCTTCCCCAAACATTCCGAGTAAGGACCATGCCGCGCTGAGCATAAAAATCAGTGCAGAGACGAGGGCCAATATGGCTAATTCTGTCGAAAGTGTCAGCGTAACCCTATCGAGTAAGCTATCGGCACCCCAGGAGATCAGCAGCATTAAGGGATACACCAAAGCACCTATCCTCAACCACCAACCCGCAGCGTGCCACATAATCGGGCGTTCATTGCCTGCGCTTAATTGCCAACTGCGTTTGAGTGCCGTCAAAGCATCGGTCGTTTCACTCACAATAATCGTTAGTGAAAAGGCCGCTTTGGCCCACAGATATAAGGCAACAAGGACATAGATTATCGCTAAGAAGGCCATACTCGTTAAGGCGAGATACCAGTCTATGGGCTTGAAATACAAGTAGTAATTAATATCGTGTCCCTGTAGAAACACGCTGAAAATCAGATATCCTAACCCGATAAAAGGTACGCTGAGCAGCAGTAAGCAAGCTGCATAAATGCTACCAAGGCGAATAAATACGGGTAAGCGCGCTGTCGCGAAAATCAGCGCCCGCACTGGGCCAATGGGAATATCGTATAACCCAGATGCTGCGAGAATCGTGACTCCAGCACGTTGGGTAAAAAACACGGTAAAGCTGCTGAATAGAGTAATGACCATAAACAGTAAGCCATAGGGAGACATGGCAAAGGCGATTAAGTCGTAATTGGTGATGGTGACATTGCCCGTTTTGGCAATCAGATGGCGCAGTAGCCAACCAAAAGACGGGACGATAATACCCGCCGACACTAAGGTGAATAACAGTTCAAATTCAATGAGTTTTCTACCGCAACGACGAATGGCTTTAAGCGTGTCATGCCAGTAACTGTGTTCAGGATTGAGCATGCAGCTTCCTTAATCGTGCGAGTGTAGGACTGTAATTTAGCAGCGTTTCAGGTTGACGGTTAGTCATTCGTGCAATGTTTTAGATATGGGCAAGCCGTTAAAGTCTTCTTCTCAATGATTTTACAGAAGACGTATAAGCGACTAATCAAAGTATTGGTTTGGCTGCATGGGCTCAGCCATTGCCTTTGCCAATATCTCGTTGATTCATATAGTGGGCTAATTGTGTCGCATCGGCATGGGGGCTGGCACTTAAGCCGCTGAACACTCCCTGTTGATCGCTCATAGATCTATGCTGACCGAGCTTTTCCTTTGCTTGAATCTCATCAATCACAATCTTAAAGCCGACTATGGCTTGGCGCAGCTTTTGCTGATACTCATCTGGCATAATTTGTTTATCTTGTAATAGCTTGGGCTCGTACTTCGCCACTAATGTGTCCAACATATCTTGGGTTTCGGCATCACTCAGCAGGCTTGCGACACCATAACAATGCACCGCCGCATAATTCCATGTAGGCACCGCAGGTTTAGCATCATACCAAGTTGGCGAAATGTAAGCGTGTGCGCCGCTGAAAACCACTAATACCCGCTGCTTTTCAAGCTCTTGCCAATGTGAGTTCGCCCGTGAAACATGGCCATACATGACGCCTTTCTCTCCCACAGTTGCATCGAGTACAAAGGGAATATGGGTCGCATTCAGTGAACTCGAAACCAGTAAACCAAAGCTGTTTTGCGTGATAAAACCTGTGATTGCCTGCTGATCTGTCATCGCCATATTCTTAGGGGTATACATTGTCATCCTTGGGTTTCAACATGAGTGAAAGCGTTATATTACAAGGAAAAAGTTGGGAGTCGATAGGGGATTTTAATACGTCAAAATTTAATTATGAACAGACGAATTATTGATGATGTATAACGTATATTTTAAATTAAAGGTTTAATTATCTTGTAAAATGGTTTTGATTTAATAATTTTACCTTCTTGAATTAGTTCGTTAATGATTCTTCGATATGACCGTGTTGTAATTCCTAGTCTCTTTGCGCCTAATGTAGAAGATATTTTAAACTGCTCTTCGTTAGCTAAGTTTCTCGCTTCTAATATTTGGTTGATAATGCTGACTTTTGTCGATTGTGTTAAGTTACTAATGAGCTCATGCATATTTCGATTATACCTTTTAGTTATTAGGGAGGTAATGTACATAAGCATGCTAGCATTATTATCTACTATTTTTATAAAGTTAGCCTTAGATATCCTGTAAAGCACTCCTGATTTATTTGACCTAATGTTAAATAAAGAATGGTTGTTCTCTTGGAAGAATTCCATTTCGCCTAAAAAACCAGTGTAGTTACTTTCTACTTTAAGAATAAACTCATTTCCACTCGAGTTTAAATAAGATACCGTCAAGCTAGCATCCTCGCAAAATATAAGCTCTAAAACTTGCTTTGATTGCCTAAGTAAGTAGGTGTTTTTGTCATACTTAATCTCTGCGATCCCAATAGCTTTAATAATAGCAGCAATATCTTCCATAAGTCATTGTTATACAGTTAGTCGCAAATCATATTTCTTTATTATACTCTTGCGGTATTTAATGGCAATCTTAGCTTGTATTTTGTAAGTCAAGGATATGTGGCATGCAGGCATATGAAGAGTTAGCTTATTTCAGGACGAGACACTTTATATTTAAGTTGTAGTACTAAATATTGTAGACTGCTGATATTTTTTATTTAGTTTTTAATTTTAAGTTGATAAGTGACTAACCTTTAGTCACTTATCCGTTTTTATTATATTTGAATTGCTGTTTCCAATGCTACCTTTACCATTTCGTGCAGATCGGTTCTGCGTTCATCAGCGGTTAAATATTCATGACGAGTAATATGATCTGTGACTGTGCATAGTGCAAGCGCGCGGCATTGATGTTCAGCAGCAAGAGTATAAAGTGCATTGACTTCCATCTCGACACCTAGCACACCATATTTTGCCATTACAGTGTAATCGTTTTCATTGGGGCGATAAAATAGATCCGATGAAAATACATTACCTACTTTAAATGTAACCGTCGTTGTTTTTAACACTTCATAACACGCTTGTAATAGTTCGAAGTTTGCGATGGCGGCAAGGTCATGATCTAAAAATCGAATTCGATTTGTTTTAGAATCAGTTGAAGCGCCCATAGCCACAATCAAATCTTTTAAGTGGATATTATCTGATATCGCACCGCAGCTACCGACTCTAATAAAGTTTTTCACGCCAAAGGTTGTCATGAGTTCATGAAAGTAGATAGAGGCAGAAGGAGCCCCCATACCATGACCCATAACAGAAATTGCTTTAGACTTATATTTACCTGTAAAACCTAACATTCCGCGAATATTCGTGACTTCTCTAACGTCTTCTAAATAGGTTTCCACAATGAGCTTTGCTCGCAATGGATCGCCTGACATGATAATGGTTTCTGCAAAATCACCTGGATTTGCATTGATATGTGGAGTCGACATGTTTCACCTCAAAATTTATATTAAAGACACTAGGCCGCCAGCAATCGTGCCGGACATTAAATTAGCTAAAATGGCTGCCAAAAGAACTTTTGGACCAATTTGAGAGATAATTTCTCTTTTATCTGGGCACATAGCAGCGATGCCACCGACGACCATGGCAAGGGAGCCAATATTGGCAAATCCACACAGACTGAACACGACAATTGCCTGTGTTTTATCTGACAGGGTGCTGGAGATTTCTAAAAAATGGATGTAAGCAACAAACTCATTAATGGCAATCTTTTGGCCAATGATTGAACCTGCTTGTATTGCCTCTGACCAAGGAACCCCCATCAAAAATGCCAGTGGTGCAAGGAGATAACCAATGATCATTTCTAGCGTAAGATTATCAATACTGAACAAATGACCAAAACTACCAATGAGTCCGTTTAATAAGGCGATAAGCGCTACAAACGACACTAATAACGCGGTAACAGTGATGACTTGGTTCATCCCCATTAACGAACCATCGGTAATGGCTTCGAGTAAACCTTTAGGCTGCTCTGCCGCATCAATTTCGATTTCATTTTTGACTAAATGTTGTTCTGTTTGCGGACACAGTAACTTGGCAAATAACAGACCCGCTGGCGCGGTCATGAAACAGGCTGTGAGAATATATTTAGGATCAATGCCCAGGTTGATGTAGCCCACCATAGTACCACCGGCAACACTGGCTAATCCTCCCGTCATCACGGCAAATAATTCTGAACGTGTCATGTTTTTTACGAGTGGACGCACCATCGAAGGTGCCTCAATCGGACCGACGAAGATATTGGCCGTTGCTGAGAGTGATTCCGCTTTACTGGTACCTAATACTTTGGCAAGCGCGCCACCAATGATATTGATGACAAACTGCATTACCTTTAAATAGTAGAGAACTGAGATTAACGCAGAGATGAATATCACGACACATAGGACGTTAATCACGAAAACGAAACCCACTTTATAATTGGCTAAGTCGCCAAAAACAAAGCTTAAACCCGCATTGGAGAAAGCGATAACGCTGTTGACGCCACTACTCATGGCTTCAATAATAGTGACACCTACCGGTACAAACATTACAAATGCACCCAGTAGAATTTGCAGTGTTAATGCGCCTCCAACCGTTTTAAATTTTACATGGCGTTTATTCTCAGAGAATAAATAACCAATCAAGATCAGAACAGCAACACCGATACAGCTCATTAGTGTAGACATAGGTTAATCCATCATTTTTTGTAGAAGATCATTTTTGTTGTAGATGAATCATTGAGGATTTTTTTTATAAAAAAACGGACATTTTTCCGATTTAATCATAAAAATGTGCTTATTTGCTGCATATCACATAGGGGTGTGCAAGCTTTGCCTTAAATATTAATCGGCATGTCATCATCTCTATTTTGTTAAATGCCCCTTTATAGTTGATATAGTCAATCAAAATCGATATTGTTGACACAGTCAACTATATCGAGAGCCTTCTATGCCTTCATTGTCACTCAGTGAAACTTTGCACAGATTAGTGCATGCCTACAAAAAGCAATTGCGTAGCGATATTGCTGCACAAGAGATTGATTTACCTGTCACTCATATCCGTGCCTTGAAGGGCGTGTGTCGCAATCCTGAATCGACGGCCCAGTCTATCACCCTGCGAATGCAGCGGGATAAAGCACAAATTACCCGTGTTCTTAATGAGCTACAGCAGAGTGGGTTGATCACTAAAATCGATAACCCTAAGGATGGCCGCAGCCAGTTGCTGCGACCCACGGCTGAGGGGGAAAAGATCATGACTCAGATCAATGCCTCAGAACGTAAAACCGTGGCGCGCATGACGCAGGCGCTCAGTTCAGACGAAGTCGATACTTTTATTAAACTTGCCAATAGGATCAGTAAAAGTGTGGATGATGCCGCTACCGCCAAAAGTGAAGCTGATTGCCTTACTCAAAAAAGACCATCTAGTAAGCCAAAAGATACGGCTGGAAAAGGAGCCATTGAGTTGCGCTTAACGGCAGAAAACGCAATAGGAGAAAATCATAATGAATAAACCTGCACCACGTGAGCTAGAAGTGATCCGCTCGACTTATATCACCCCGCATATGCTACGTATCACCTTAGGCGGTGTGGGATTGGCTGGATTTCCTGCCGGTCAAGAGAGTGCCTATATCAAGTTGTTATTCCCACAAGCGGGTGAGCGTCCATTAATGCGAACTTACACTATCCGTCAGCAACGCGATGATGAAATCGATGTGGATTTTGTGCTGCACGATACCGACGGCCCCGCATCGAGTTGGGCGAAAACGGCGCAGGTGGGCGAACTCATTCAAATTGGCGGACCCGGACTTAAAAAACTGATCAACTTTGAGGCGGATTGGTTTTTACTCGCAGGTGATATGACAGCCTTACCCGCCATTAGCGTGAACTTAGCGCAATTACCAAAGGATGCCGTGGGTTATGCCGTGATTGAAGTATTGAGCGAAGCCGACATTCAACCTCTCGTGCATCCTGAACATGTTGAGCTGCATTGGGTGATCAATCCTGAAGCCGATCCCGAAGGCCGCCCTTTGATCGAGCGAATTGCCCAATTACCTTGGCTTGCTGGCGAGCCCGCCGTGTGGATTGCTTGTGAATTCAACAGCATGCGCGCACTAAGAAGACACTTCAAGCAAGCGCATTCATTACCTAAGAGCCATTTTTACACTTCGAGCTATTGGAAAATTGGCTGTAACGAGGGCGAGCATAAGCTGGTAAAACAAGAAGATGAGCAGTTAGAAAATGCTTAGTTTGAGATAATGGCCTTAAAACAACTTGGTATCAATTGTTTAACATTTTAAGGGTTGGTATGATGAGCTAATGCATAAAGCATAGTAATCAATCATGGATGTGAGGCTCATTGTGTATGGGAAAACTATTTAATAAATATTTAGGTCTAGCTTTAATCTTTATTCCGTTCTTTGTAAGTTCTAATTTTGAGCCAGCAATAAAGGTTTTTGATACAAACGACGCCATTGTTTTGCCTAGTGTTGATACTTCTAGTTCGAAAGTGATATCAACAAAGGATGGTTTTTTATTTACTGGAATTAACCAGAATGGCTTTACTTCGTTATATTATTTTGACCAATCTGCCACAGCTCCCATCGAAGTAAATATTCCTGTCGCTAACAAGGAAAAATTCACAGTATTAGACCATAACTCCTTACAGAAAATAGGGGATGATTTATACATATTTTACTTAGATACGACTGACGATATTTTTTACTTTGATTTAGAGCATAAAAAGCTAGTTAATTGGGGGTTGTATCATGATTTAAAAAATAATAAAGAAATTTCACGGATTAGAGATGGTGTAGGCTCTCAATTATTTTCTGAGTTAAGTTGGATATCTTTTATAAATAATGAAAATTTGATATTTGCGAGAAATAATAAAGTTTACTCATATAATAGTAAGGATGATTTGCTTACCAAGTTAATGGATGGTGATGACTGGGGTAGTGAATTGATCCAGAATAATGGTAGTAATATATATTTTGAGTATGATGGCATACTTTATAAGACTGACGACGTAAGATTGGATGATTTGTATAGTTATCCTAATGGTGAACAAGCTTTTGTATATAGAGATTCGGGTGATATTACATTAAGAGATAAGTACAACGCTCCGCCAGCAGATTTAAATAGTAAAGGTTTTTTTGCCATTTCATTCGGTTTTGAACAGTCGAATGATTATTTGTACTTAAATGGAGGTGGCTATTCTGGAGAGATAAATCTGGGGAATGGTTATGGATTTTCAAGTAACTCTGGCATTATCTCAAGTGAGAATACTATTACATTCTTGAAAAAGAGCCGTGCTACTAACTATGGTGATAGCTATCAGATACAAAGTTGTAGTCTAAATAAAGAACTTACCTGTAAAAATATAAATGTGCTACCTGAGATTACTCAAGGGCTAGATAATGTAACCCTATTTAATGTAGATGCCAGTAATGTTTTAGTGAATGCTAGATATGTTGAAGCTGGAATGATAGTTGAGACTAAGATGGTTTTAGTCAATCTTGTTACATCTGAGGTTAAAGAGGTTGGTGTTAATATAGATAAAAATGTTGTTGCTGATATATTGGCAAAGTCTGTAGATGAAATATTTATTCTCACAACAGCTGTTTTGGACGATAAAAAAACGTTATACAAGTACAAAATAAAAGAGGCTGCTTTAAGTAATTTTCCTATTAAAAACTATCATGGTCAGTATCGTAGCAGCTTTATTGTTAGCGGGAGGTTGTTTTCTTTAAAGCGTGATGTTATTTCTGAAAATTTATTAAGTAATCAAAGGTTTGAAGGGTTGTTTAATTTTGATGAAAATTATGATTTATTTAATCTGATATTTCTAAGCAATTTTGGACGGAATACTGGGCAGTTAAATTTCTCAGGTATCCATGGCATTAATAAAGTGCGCGATGGGATTGTTTCTTCTAGCGTTAAAACTCTCGAGAATAATTCTTATTATACTTTTATGGTTCATGATGATCTTACAAAGACTGATATTTTTAACGGTTTTGTTAATTATTGGCTTGATTCTAACGATGGATTTATATTTAGTTCATTAAATAACGTCTCCATTTTTAAAGATGGCGCGGTAAGAAGTTTGTATTCATATAATGATTCGTCAAAGATTAGGTTATTTAAACCAATTTCATACAATAAAGGTAATATTCTTTTTGATAATAATTATGTTTTAAATGTTAATGATTACAATGTATTTGATGTTTTTAAACCAAATTTGAATGGTTACATGAGTTCAAATCCTGTTCAATGTGATGATAGTATATTTTACATTTGGAGTGATTCTAATGGTAATAGCCTTTGGAGGAGTAACAATAGCTCTTTATCAAGGATAGATCTGAATGGTAGGAACATTAGTTTAGAACTTGATTATTATAGTTTGTTGGACTCTTTGCTGTTATCTAGTTACAACAACTCTACATCTACTGATGATAGTTATTTTATAATTAACTGTAACGATTTTACAATTAAAGATATTTCACTTAAGCCAAATGATGCTACTAGTGTTAGTATTGTGAAAAGTGAACAAGGTGACTCATATGCTTATGTCAACTATTCTGATAAAATGGAGATTTATTATCTTAATGATTATGACTTTAAATTAAATAAAATATATACAACATATCTTTCTGATTATTTTTATCCAGAATATAATGTGATTCATCGAACTGCAGCAGGATTTTTTTATAATTATCAATATCAGTTCAGTAATGGAAACCTTGTTAAGATTGATAATGCTGATAATGAGTTGGTGGTTGCTAGCACTGGTGACTGCCACAGTGATGCTGATGACCCTCGAGGGTGGATTGTATGTGCTGTAACTATAAAAAATGGTAATTTAATGGAAGATGCCATACGTATTTATGATCTAAAGTTACAGAAACATGTTTACGTTAAGTTGAGCTATCTGGAGCCAGAGGCTAATATCAGTAACTTTACATATAGTAAAGGAAGATATTTTTTTAATGCGAATGTAGTTGGAATTGGTTATGAATTGTTAGCTCTCGATCAAAACTGCCTGATTGAATTAGATAATGGCGCAGATAACTGTACGTTACCACTTCCAAACTCAGCTCCAAGAATTTATAGCCATGAAATAGAAAGTTATTACAATGGACAATCCGTTTATTTCCCCATTAGAGCTGTTGATGAGGATTTAGACCTGTTGACGTATAAAATTATTAGTAAAGATGTAAATTGGTTATCTATTTCCAATAACGGTGTTCTAAATGGTGTGATTCCTAATAATGAAAAACCAAGAGTAATTAATTTAACTGTTGGAGTCTCAGATGGGAATGTTGAAACTACAAAGGAGATCAAATTAAAAATTTTAGAAAGCAATAACAATCATGATACCACGGAGAATCCGTCTACACCTCCAAGCAGTAACGGGGAGGGGGGGGGAAGCCTATCGCTATTTTTACTTTTTATCCTTTACCTAGTATCAACTTATCGCAGAAAATTCCAATTAGGGTTCTAGTAGTCAGTTTTGAATATTCAAAATATTTAGTTAGTTTTGCCATTGATGGCTTTGTTTGTGAAGCTATCAATGGCATTTTCTTTAACTGGTGTAGTTAGGTGTGTTGATGCACTAGCTTGCCATTCTTCACCACATCTTTGCAGGGATTGACGCCGTAGGAATAGGCCAACTGCGCAGGCGTGGCGATATCCCACAGACAAAAATCGGCCTGTTTGCCAACGACTAAACTGCCGACATTATCTTCAATCCCAAGTGCTTTGGCGGCATTTAAGGTGAGTCCTGTTAGGGCTTCTTCTGGCGTTAAACGGAACAAGGTGCAGCCCATATTCAGCATCAACAGGGTTGAGCAAATGGGGGATGAACCTGGGTTGAAATCGCTGGCGAGTACCATAGGTACGCCGTATTGGCGCAATAAATCGATAGGTGGTTTTTGGGTTTCCCGCAAAAAGTAAAACGCGCCTGGCAGCAGTACGGCGCAGGTGCCGCTTTCACTTAAGGCTTTAACGCCTGCCTCATCTAAATATTCGATATGATCTACAGACTTAGCACCAAGACGTGCGGCCAGTGCACTGCCACCCATATTGGTTAACTGCTCGGCATGGAGCTTAATCTCTAAGCCCGCCGCTTTGGCTGCGCTGAGCACCCGTTCAGTTTGCTCAAGGTTAAAGGCGATATTCTCGCAGAACACATCCACTGCATCGGCAAGATTTTCGGCGATCACTGCGGGTAGCATCTTATTGATAATTAAGTCGACATAGCCGTCGCTATTGTCTTTATACTCAGGCGGAATTGCATGGGCGCCAAGGAATGTGGTCTTCACATCTACGTGGTGATGTTTGCCGAGCTCGCGGGCGACACGCAGGATTTTCAATTCAGTTTCAGTATCTAAGCCGTAACCCGATTTGATCTCAACCGTAGTAACTCCTTCTTTGGCGAGCGCGTTTAAGCGCTGGCGGCCGAGTTCAAATAATTCTGCTTCATCAGCTTCGCGGCAGGCCTTAACGGTCGAAATAATGCCGCCACCTGCACGAGCAATTTCTTCGTAACTGGCGCCCTGTAGGCGTAACTCAAATTCATTGGCGCGATTACCGGCAAAGATTAAGTGAGTGTGGGCGTCAATTAATCCTGGGGTGATCCAACCGCCTTTGCCCCTGTAAACGGGAATTGACAAAACATCGAAGGCGGGCAGTTCGCTGCGGGGGCCAAGCCAAGCAATTTTACCATCTTTTACTGCGATGGCCGCGTTGGTGATCGCACCATAAGGTGCTGATACGGAAGGGTCCATTGTGGCTAAGTTAACGTCTATCCAAACCTGATCCCAAGACATGTATTCCCCTCGCTGTGCTGGCAGATGTTAACCAAGTGATTAACGGTTTATTAAATTTATGTGAGCTAGCTTGTATTTACTTGTATATACAAGCTAGGATTGTAGCCGCAATTTTGAACGTTTGAAAGAGTGAATAGTACCTAGATTCTAGCGCTTTATATTGAGGAAATGTTTTGGCTACTCCTAAGTTTGCAGAAATTAAGCAATACATTATCTCCTCTATCGAGTCGGGTGAGTGGGAAGAACATGCTCGCGTGCCTTCTGAGAATCAGCTTGCCGATTTGTTTACCTGCAGCCGAATGACGGCGCGACGTGCGTTAACCGAACTGACGGATAGCGGTGTGCTTGAGCGTTCTCAAGGGCTAGGCACCTTCGTCGCAGGGTGTAAATCCCAGTCGTCTATGTTGGCGATCCGCAATATTGCCGATGAGATAAAAGACCGCGGCCACGGCTATAGCGTGCAGCAATGGGTGTTAGAACAAGTCGTGGCGAGTACGAGTATCGCAATTTCCCTTGGGCTTGAGCACGGTGCGACAGTCTTCCATTCGATCTTAGTGCATTGCGAGCAGGGCTTACCGTTGCAAGTTGAAGAGCGTTATGTGAATCCTGAGCTGGTACCCGATTATTTATTGCAGGATTTTACCCAGCAGACACCCCACGAATATTTGTCCCAAGTGGCACCGCTGACCGAGGCGCATCACACGATTGAAGCGATTATCGCCAGTGAAGCATTACAGCAAAGGCTCGAAATCCCCGCCACTGAGCCCTGTTTACAGATTTTACGCCGCACTTGGTCACGCCAAGGCGTCGTGAGTTTCGCAAAATTAGTTCACCCAGGTAGCCGCTTTAAACTCGGCGGCCACTTAACCTTTAGCAAGTAACGCCAGTGGCGTGATTAACAGGTGTAAATCAGTAACTTTGATAGCTGTACCCTTATAAGTTAAAAGATAAAAACACAATAAAAACAATAGTGCTAACCCGTATTAGCGACTTAGCGAATACGAGTTAGCACCACAGGTTGAAAGAGGAAAATTAATGGATAAGCGCCACGACCCAAGCCGCCGTATTATTGCACCGCATGGCACACAATTAAGCTGTAAGAGTTGGCTCACAGAAGCGCCAATGCGTATGTTAATGAACAACTTACATCCAGATGTCGCCGAGCGCCCAGAAGACTTAGTCGTCTATGGCGGTATTGGCCGCGCCGCCCGCGATTGGGATTGCTACGACAAAATCATCGAAGTCTTACAACGCCTCGAAGACGACGAAACCTTATTAGTGCAATCGGGCAAACCTGTGGGCGTATTTCGCACCCATGCGGATGCACCGCGCGTACTGATTGCTAACTCAAACCTAGTGCCACATTGGGCGAACTGGGAACATTTCAACGAGTTAGATAAGCTCGGTTTGGCTATGTACGGCCAGATGACGGCGGGTTCTTGGATCTACATTGGTACTCAAGGCATAGTCCAAGGCACCTACGAGACCTTTGTGTCGGTCGCAAAACAGCACTTTGAGGGGGTCTCTAAAGGCAAGTGGATCCTCACCGGCGGGTTAGGCGGCATGGGCGGCGCGCAAACGCTGGCGGGCACTATGGCTGGCTTTTCAGTGTTAGCTTGTGAAGTCGACGAAACCCGCATCGATTTTCGTTTGCGTACTCGCTATGTTGACAAAAAAGCCACTTCGCTCGATGAAGCATTAACCATGATTGAAGAAGCGAACCAAGCTGGCAAGCCAGTATCCGTTGGCTTACTGGCGAACGCCGCCGATGTGTTTGCTGAATTTGTTAAACGCGGCGTTACCCCTGATGTGGTGACCGACCAAACCTCGGCCCACGATCCATTAAACGGTTATCTGCCGCAGGGTTGGACTATGGCAGAGGCCGCAGCTATGCGTAAAACCGACGAAGCGGGCGTAGTGAAAGCAGCAAAAGCCTCGATGGCGGTGCAAGTACAAGCCATGCTCGACCTGCAAACCGCGGGTGCAGCAACGCTCGATTACGGTAACAACATTCGCCAAATGGCGTTTGAAATGGGCGTGGCAAACGCTTTTGATTTCCCAGGTTTTGTGCCTGCATACATTCGCCCGCTGTTCTGTGAGGGCATTGGCCCGTTCCGCTGGGTAGCACTGTCTGGCGATCCAGAAGATATCTACAAAACCGACGCCAAAGTGAAAGAGCTTATTCCTGATAATCCACACTTGCACAATTGGTTAGACATGGCACGCGAGCGCATCGCCTTCCAAGGTCTGCCTGCGCGTATTTGCTGGGTCGGCTTAAAAGATCGCGCTCGTTTAGCGTTAGCCTTTAACGAAATGGTCAAAAATGGTGAGTTGTCGGCGCCTGTGGTGATTGGCCGCGATCACTTAGATTCTGGCTCTGTTGCCAGCCCGAACCGCGAAACCGAATCTATGCTGGATGGCTCAGATGCGGTATCCGATTGGCCATTATTGAATGCACTACTCAACACCGCCAGCGGCGCAACTTGGGTGTCATTACACCACGGTGGTGGCGTCGGCATGGGCTTTAGCCAACATTCGGGTGTGGTGATTGTGTGCGACGGAACCGACGCTGCAGCAAAACGGGTTGGCCGTGTGCTGTGGAATGACCCAGCGACAGGCGTGATGCGCCATGCCGATGCGGGCTACGAGATTGCGAAAAACTGCGCCAAAGAGCAGGGGCTCGACTTACCTATGCAAGAGTAGCCGATGCTAACTTCTTAAAATAACAATAATAACTAAAAGCTTGGAGCTAAAAATATGAAATCTGTGAATCACTTAGTGTTAACGCCGGGCAGCTTGAGCCTAGCGCAATTGCGCGAAATCAGCCGCCATAAGCTAACACTCGAACTCGCGCCAGAGGCCATTACCGACATCAACACCAGCGCGCAAATCGTGCAAAAAGTGTTAGATGAAGGCCGCACCGTTTATGGCATCAACACAGGTTTTGGCTTGTTGGCCAATACCAAGATAGCGCCCGAAGATCTGCAATTGCTGCAACGCTCTATTGTGTTGTCGCACGCCGCTGGCACGGGGCAATACATGCAAGACGCCACAGTGCGCTTGATGATGGTGTTAAAAATCAATTCATTAAGCCGTGGCTTCTCGGGCATTCGTTTAGAAGTGATTAACTTCTTAATCCGTTTAGTGAACGCCGAAGTGTATCCCTGCGTGCCAGAAAAAGGCTCAGTGGGCGCATCGGGCGATTTAGCGCCACTGGCGCACATGTGTCTGCCTATGCTGGGCGAAGGCGAGATGAGCTATCGAGGTGAGTTAATTTCTGCCGCCGAAGGTTTAGAAATCGCCGGCCTTAAGCCAATCGATTTAGCGGCTAAAGAAGGGCTCGCTTTGCTTAACGGCACACAAGCCTCGACTGCGCTAGCGCTGGAAGGGTTATTCCACGCCGAAGACTTGTTCGCAGCAAGTTCAGTGATCGGCGCCATGAGCGTCGAAGCGGCGATGGGCAGTCGTAGCCCGTTTGATCCTCGCATCCATGCGGCGCGTGGTCAGAAAGGTCAAATCGATTCGGCCATGGTCTTCCGTCATCTACTGGGTGAAGAGTCTGAGATCAGCTTAAGTCACGTTAATTGTGAAAAGGTGCAAGATCCTTACTCACTGCGCTGTCAGCCACAGGTGCTGGGTGCTTGCTTGACCCAAATTCGTCACGCGGCCGATGTGTTAGGCACAGAGGCCAATGGCGTAACCGATAACCCACTGGTGTTCCAAGATACAGGCGATATCATTTCTGGCGGTAACTTCCACGCCGAACCCGTGGCTATGGCGGCGGATAATCTGGCGATTGCGATTGCTGAACTGGGCTCCATTGCCGAGCGTCGTATTGCGTTATTGATCGATTCTAGTCTATCTAAACTGCCGCCATTTTTGGTAAAAAACGGCGGCGTGAACTCAGGCTTTATGATCGCCCAAGTGACGGCGGCGGCATTGGCGTCCGAGAACAAAACCTACGCACATCCGGCATCAGTTGACAGCTTGCCAACATCGGCTAACCAAGAAGACCATGTTTCTATGGCGACCTTTGCGGCGCGTCGTTTGCGCGATATGAGCGAAAATACCCGTGGTGTACTGGCAATTGAATTGTTAGCGGCGGCTCAGGGTTTAGATTTTCGCGCTCCTTTAGCCCCAAGTGCTGCAGTGGCTAAGGCTACAGCCGAATTGCGTGAAGTCGTCGCTTATTACGATAAAGACAGATACTTCGCGCCAGATATCGAAGCCGCGACCGATTTGTTGTATACAGCGAGCTTTAACACTTATCTGCCTGCAGGAACGCTAGCCAGCTTTTAGGCGTTTGTTTTAGTTTAATGGCTGAACAGGTGTTTACTCCGCGGGAATAGGCTGCACTGGGCGCTTTTGTTATCGCGCCCAGATTTTGCACCTCAATGTACTAAAAATAAGCGTTAAAAGGCAAAATTTAAGGTGCAGGCAGATTGCTTGTGCCTTTTTATTTGGTTTTTTCCTGCTTTTCCTCGATCTTTGTCTTTGCCATTTTGGTGTGTTTAACACCGCAGACTCTGCAATTTTTACCCTAATCTTTACATTGTCAATTTTTGTGGCTGTCTATCCCTCTAGAAACCGTTACCTTTGTGTTTTTATCCGCCATCATTATGCATATTTGAATGTATGTAATCATTTTTAATAACCACAACCCTATGATATGGGACAATATGGGCTTGCAATGTTGGACAAATTGTCCTTTGTGGTTTTTTGGTTTTTAATTCCTTTTATTGTTCTTTGATTATTATTCATTGGGTTTTAACTCTTTATTTGTAATATTTTTTGGAGTTAAGTTCTGTGGTTGTTTATTTGGGATCTTGATCTCATGTCATTATTTGTTATCTATTTCTTCTTTGGGGATAATCTTAAATTAAGTGTGGTCTTTAGTAGGACTCACTCAATCGGTTGCCATTTTTACCACAGCAACCACTAGACTCATAACGACAAGAGTGTGAGAGGACGCAATGAACAGACGCCAGTTTTTTAGACTGTGTGCTGCCGGAGCTGCCACCTCAGCAATTTCAGCGTTGGGATTGATGTCCGAAAAGGCCTATGCGGCCGTTCGAGAATTCAAACTCATTAGCGCGAAAGAAACCCGCAATAACTGCTGCTATTGCTCAGTGGGTTGCGGATTGCTGATGTACAGCAAAGGAAGTAACGGCAAAAACGCCGAACAAAGTATTTTCCATATCGAAGGGGATGCAGACCATCCAGTCAACCGCGGGGCCTTGTGTCCTAAGGGTGCTGGTCTAGTGGATTATGTGAACAGCCCTAATCGTCTTAAATATCCTGAGTACCGTGCGCCAGGCAGTAATGAATGGACTCGTATCAGCTGGACTGAAGCTTACCAACGCATCGCCCGTCTGATGAAGAATGACCGTGATGCTAACTTGATTGAAAAGAATTCTGTTGGGATGACGGTTAACCGTTGGCTTAGCACTGGGATGATGACCTCGTCGGCGATGCCGAATGAAGGTGGCTATATCACCCAGAAATTTGCACGGGCACTGGGCCTAGTTGCAATCGATACTATTGCGCGTAACTGACACTCTCCAACGGTAGCAAGTCTTGCTCCGACATTTGGACGTGGTGCCATGACCAACCACTGGATCGATATTAAAAACTCTAATTTGATCATTATTATGGGCGGTAATGCTGCAGAGGCTCACCCTGTCGGATTCGGCTGGGTTACAGAAGCTATGCAACATAACAACGCTAAACTTTTGGTGGTCGATCCTCGCTTCACCCGTAGCGCCGCTGTGGCCGATTACTATGCGCCGATCCGCTCGGGCACAGATATCGCCTTCCTGCTCGGGGTGATCCGCTATCTTATTGAAACTAAACAAGTGAACTACGACTATGTGAAGGCTTATACCAATGCCAGTTACATAGTGCGCGAAGACTTCTCTTTTAGTGAAGGTCTGTTCAGCGGTTTCGATGAAGAAACAGATAGCTACAATAAAGAGTCTTGGTACTACGAGTTAGACGAACAGGGTTACGCGAAAATCGATCCTAGCTTCGAACATCCACGCTGTGTGTGGAACTTAATGAAGCAACATGTAGAACGCTATGACTTTGAAACAGTAAGCAATATTACCGGTACGCCGATTGCGGACTATGAGATCGTTTGCCAACAAATTGGTAGCACTCATACCCACGATAGAGCCGCGACCTTTATGTATGCCTTAGGTTGGACTCACCACAGTAAAGGGGCGCAGAACATTCGCTCTATGGCCATGGTGCAGTTGCTGCTGGGTAACATTGGGGTGTTGGGCGGTGGTGTTAACGCTCTGCGCGGACACTCGAACGTGCAAGGCGCGACCGATATGGGTTTATTGTGTCAAAGCTTGCCCGGTTACCTCAAGTTGCCGAACGAAAAAGACATTAATCTTAAAACCTATCTCCACAACTATACACCTGTCGCTCTGCGTCCGGGTCAAACCAACTATTGGCAAAATTACCCTAAATTCTTTGTTTCGCAAATGAAGAGCTTTTGGGGCGATAACGCCACGGTTGAAAATGACTTTGGTTATGACTGGTTGCCGAAATGGGACAAGCAGTACGACTTTACTAAACACTTAGATATGGCTTTCCACGGCGAAGTGAATGGCTACATTATCCAAGGTGTTAACGCCATTAACTCTATGCCAAACCGTAATAAGGTACTCAAAGCCTTGAGTAATCTTAAATACATGGTGGTGTTGGATGCCTTGGCAACGGAAACCGCAACCTTCTGGCAAAATGCCGATGGCTTCAATGAAGTCAATCCCGCTGAAATCATGACGGAAGTGTTCCGTTTACCTACGACATGTTTTGCCGAGGAAGAAGGTTCCATCGTCAACTCTGGCCGTTGGATGCAGTGGCATTGGAAGGGCGCTAACCCGCCGGGTGAAGCCAAGCCAGATGCTGAGATTCTCTCTGGCGTCTTAATGGCAATGCGTGAACTGTACAAACAAGAGGGCGGTAAGCTGCCTGAGCCAGTGCACGCGATGAGCTGGAATTACCACAATCCTCACTCACCGCACGCTGAAGAAATCGCTCGCGAGCTTAACGGTAAGGATCTCGTGACTCAACGTCAGCTCAGTAGTTTTGCTGAACTGAAAGCTGATGGTAGTACCGCCAGCGCCTGTTGGATTTATGCGGGTTCTTGGACCGAAGAAGGCAACTTGATGGCTCGCCGTGACAACCATGATCCTTCCGGTAAAGGTGTTACTCCGGGTTGGGCATTTGCTTGGCCAGCAAACCGTCGTGTGCTGTATAACCGCGCTTCTTGCGATATCAACGGCAAACCTTGGGATCCAAAACGCACTATCGTCGAGTGGGTTGACGGTAAGTGGCACGGTATCGATGTGGGCGACTTCAATATGAAGTTAACACCACAGGAATCCGCTGGCCCCTTCATCATGCAACCCGAAGGTGTGGGTCGTTTCTTCGCCCTTAAATTATTGGCCGAAGGTCCGTTCCCTGAGCACTACGAGCCGATGGAGTCGCCTATTGGGTTGAACCCGTTACACAAGGTCACCAGTAACCCTGCGGTACGTATGTTACCGGGTGTGAAGGAAACCTTAGGTTCCCATAAGGACTTCCCTTATGTGGCAACTACTTACTGTGTAACTGAACACTTTAACTTCTGGTCTACGCATGCTCGTTTAGCTGCGATTTCTATGCCTGAAACCTTCGTCGAAATCGATGAAATGTTAGCGGCAGAAAAAGGTATCGCCAATGGGGATTGGGTCACTGTCAGCTCTAAACGCGGCAGCATTGAAACCAAAGCCTTAGTGACTAAACGGCTACAGCCGTTAAAGGTAAATGGCCAGTTAGTCCATACCGTCGGGTTACCCCGTCACGGCAGCCATAATGCACTCACTCGTAAGAGTTACTCCTGTAACGTACTCACCACGGAAGTGGGGGATGCAAATACACAGGTGCCTGAGTTCAAAGCATTTTTGGTTAACATCACTAAAGCGGAGGGGATCTGATTATGGCATCACAAGACATTATCCGCCGCTCCGGTACTTCAGCGGTGACGCCTGCGGCAAAGGGGCGTAATTCGTCAGAAAAGGTCGCCAAGCTGTTCGACGCCACTAAGTGTAATGGCTGTAAAGCCTGCCAAGTGGCGTGTTCTGAGTGGAATGATTTACGGGAAGAGGTAGGTACTTTCCAAGGCAGTTACCAAAACCCTATGTCGCTATCGGGCCAATGTTGGACCCTGATGGAGTTCCATGAGGTGATGGAAAGCAACAAGCTGCGTTGGCAATTTACCCACTCGGCCTGTATGCACTGTGCCGACCCTGCCTGCTTAACGGCCTGTTCGACCTCGGGCGCGATTATCCAGCACGCCAATGGTGTGGTGGACTTCGATTCGGACAAATGTATCGGCTGCGGTTATTGCGCCAGTGCTTGTCCTTTCGATGTGCCCAAAATCGATCCTAAGGATAACAAGGCCTACAAGTGCACTATGTGCTCTGACCGTTTGGCTGTGGGATTGGAACCTTCCTGCGTTAAGTCCTGTACCACAGGGGCGCTGCGTTTTGGCACCCGTGAGGACATGTTGTTCTACTCGCAAAAACGGGTCGAAGAACTGAAGGAAAAGGGTTTTGCTAAGGCAGGACTTTATAACCCTGAGGGCGTAGGTGGCACGGGTATGATGATGATATTACACGATATCAATCAGCCCGAAAGCTACAACATGCCTGATAACCCGCAGATCCCACTGTCACTCACTCTGTGGCAGGACTGGGTCAAACCTTTAGGCACTATGGGCATTCTTGCCACTGCCGCCGTCGCTTGTCTGCATAAGATCACCGTCGGTCGCAATATAGTCGAAGAAGACCAACCGGGTTATCAACCGCCAGAGGAAGAGGCTAAGCAGGAAGAGGGGGCCGACAAATGAGCAAGCATGATAAGCAAGAAATGATAGTGCGTCACAAGCTGTTCGATCGCATCTGTCATTGGTTCATTGTGGCGGTTGGCCTAGTGACATTTCTCACTGGCTTCTCCTTCTTCTATCCGTCGTTTCAATGGCTGGGGGCGATAGCGGGCACACCGCAATTGGCGAAGTTTATTCATCCCATTGCGGGCTTGATGATGTGCTTTCCTCTGATGTTGATGTTGGTGCGTTACTACAAACACAACAAATGGGAAAAGCACGACCTCGCTTGGATGCTCGCCATTAAGGATGTGATGTTCGAGAACGAGGAGAAAATCCCGCCTATCGGCCATTACAACCCTGGGCAAAAGGTATTGTTTCGCGCCTTCGTGCTGACATCTATCACTTTAACGGTGACGGGAATCATCATGTGGCAGCCTTACTTTGCGCCCTATTTCTCAGCCACTGTGGTGGGTTGGGCCATTCTGTTGCACGCCATTTGTGCGCTCATCATGTTGATTTTTGTGATGGTACATTTTTGGATGGCGACATGGGTGGAAGGGTCGGTTACAGGCATGCTTTACGGCAAAGTCTCTAAGGCTTGGTGCCGCAAACATCACCCTGTGATGTTGGATGAACATTCGGACGTGGAGAAACATTAATGAGTCATACAGCCGAGATACCTCTGGCCCAAGGCAGCGAATCACCGCTGGAACTTAAACCGTTAAAAGCGGCAGATCCCCAAGCTGTGTATCACAGAAGGGCGCAGCGTTTGCTGTCATTGGCCAAGGACTCGCCGCTGGCTGACTACTTTGAGCTATGTCGCCGTTTGGTCTCTATACAGGCCAGGTTAGCGCAGGAGGCTGACTTCGGTAAGCTTCTCGCTTGGGGGAAAGATGAGGCGACTCCGCTTTCCCTTTTGGGCTCAGAGGCAGATAGCTATTGGCAAGGACTGCTACAGCAACTGTTAAGTGATTTGTTGCCGCAGGTGGATGAATCCATAGCTCGGGTAGTGCGTTTGCTGATGCAGCAATCGCCCAAGCAACTGAGTTCGTGGGGGCGTTCACTACGCCAAGGGCATGTCAGTGAAGTGCCTGCCCGTTTTAGCTTATTCATCTGGGCGGCGATGGGCGTTTATTGGTCGCATTGGGCACCTATGGTCATCAAGCGGATGGATCAGCGCAAGGTGGCGCAGCAGAGTATGTGTCCCGTGTGTGGATGTCATCCGGTGGCGAGTGTGATTGTCGATCAGCCTCGAGCTGGTTTGCGCTATCTGCATTGCAGTCTGTGCGAGAGCGAATGGCATTACATTCGTGCCCATTGCACCAGTTGCGGTCAGGACAAAGAGATGACGATTTGGTCGCTAGATGATGCCAAGGCTCAAGTGCGGATCGAAAGCTGCGATGAATGTCATGGCTATACCAAGATGATGTTCGTCGAAAACTCGCCGTCTATGGATGTGGCGGCAGACGATCTCGCAACCTTGATGTTAGACAGTGAGCTAAATGCTAAGGGCTTTGGTGCAACAACACTGAACCCACTGCTACTGGCCCACGAAACCACGTAAGCCACATAGCTTAAACAAATGCGGGAGGGAGTCGGGTTGCTGATCCCTTCCTGCTTTTTATAAACCAATGGCAATAATATAAACAAAATGACACAGATGATGACCCAAGCACCTGAAACACTACAAGTTCTGTACCGAGCTTTGCCTTCAATGGATAGCCTACTTGCAGAGCCTAGTTTTGTGGTATTGCAGCAGTCCTACGGCAAAGCGGCAGTAAAGGCCGCACTGGATACCCAGTTAAAGGCGGCGCGCAGCTTAATCGGCCGCGAGCACCGTTTGCCGACATGGTGTGGCGATCTTGCGCAATTGCACAGATGTTTGGTTGATCAACTGTCTAATGATTACAGCCACAGCTTAAAACCTGTGTGGAATCTCACTGGCACCATATTGCATACCAACCTTGGCCGAGCGCAGCAGTCAGAAGCGGCAATTCGAGCTGTCACTTCTGTTATGCGCTACCCCACACCGCTGGAGTTTGAGCTTGCGGCTGGTGAACGTGGTCACAGGGATAATGCAATCAGTGCTTTAATCCAGCGCTTAACGGGTGCCGAGGCTTGTTGTGTCGTGAATAACAATGCCGCAGCTGTGTTGTTGATGTTGTCAGCGGTGGCTGCGGGGAAAGAAGTCATCGTCTCCCGTGGTGAGTTGGTGGAAATTGGCGGCGCGTTTCGTATCCCTGACATTATGCGCCAAGCGGGCTGCACCTTAGTCGAGGTCGGCAGCACCAATCGGACTCACCTTAAGGATTATGAGCAGGCCATTACTGAAAATACCGCTGCGATAATGAAGGTCCACACCAGTAATTATCATATCAGTGGTTTTACTGCCGCAGTGGAGGAGGCAAGGCTGGGTCAGTTATGCCGTGAGCGTGGCATATCACTCATTTCGGATCTTGGCAGCGGTTCACTGACTGATCTGCGCCGCTTTGGTCTAAAGCAAGAACCTACGCCCCAAGCCATGCTAGCCGATGGGGTCGATTTAGTGAGTTTTTCCGGCGACAAACTATTGGGTGGCCCTCAGTCTGGTTTGATCGTTGGCAAACAGTCGCTGATTAAGCAGTTACAGAGTCATCCACTAAAGCGCGCCCTGCGTTGCGATAAGCTGATCTTGGCGGCGTTAGAAGCGACATTGATCCACTATCTTAACCCTGAAACCTTAGACATTGAGCTGCCTATTATGGCGAAATTTGCCCGTAGCCAAGAGGCGTTATGGCAGATTGGTCGTCGCTTACAGCAAGCTTTGGTTCCACATTTTGAACCTTGTTATCGCATTGAGTTAGTCGAGTGCCAAACACAGGTCGGCAGTGGCTCGCAGCCAGATACTTTTTTACCCTCAGTGGCGCTGTGTTTTACCGCACTCAATGGCGGCAGTTTAAGCCTATTAGAGCAACATTTTAAGCAGGCGGCACGGCCTATCATAGGTCGCATGAGTCAGGACCAACTCAGATTAGATCTGCGCGGTCTTGATAGTGAAGCCGAACTCCTCGCCGAGTTGAGCACTTTAGGTGTGCAGTTGTGATCATTGTTACTGCGGGTCATGTCGATCATGGCAAGAGTACGCTTATTCGCGCTTTGACGGGGATGAATACCGATCGTCTGCCGGAGGAAAAACGCCGTGGTATGACGATCGATCTTGGCTATGCGTTTATGCCACTTCGAGATGGTTCGCGGCTTGCTTTTATTGATGTGCCCGGCCACGAAAAATTTATCAACAACATGCTGGTGGGCGTGAGTCATGCTCGACACGCCCTGTTGGTGATGGCCTGTGACGATGGCGTAATGCCGCAAACCCGTGAGCATCTGCAAATTCTTGCGCTCTTACCTTTGCACAGTTTGACCTTAGTGCTAACTAAGCGGGATTTAGTTGATAGTGGCACGGCGGCACAGCTTGTCGCCGATGGACTCACTTTGCTCGCCGAGTATGGCATTGAAGCCAGTGGTGTTTTTGAAGTGTCGGCGAATGGCACCGCCGACTTAACATCTCATGGCGTGGCGGCGCTGAAGGCGCATATTCTTGATTTAGGTGAGCAAGAGTCAAAGCGGGCGGAGGATGCCAGCAGCTTTAGGATGACGCTCGATCGCGCTTTTAGTGTGAAAGGTGCGGGTTGTGTCGTGACGGGCACAGTGATCAGCGGCAGCGTATGCGTGGGGGATAGTCTTTTTAGCTCAGGGCAAAAGGCCAAACTCAGAGTGCGAGGCATACATTGTCAGGGACAAGAAGCCCAAAGGGCTGTCACGGGGACACGCGTAGCACTCAATTTAACCGGCGTTGATAACCATAGGGAGCCAGAGCGTGGCGATTGGCTGAGCAGCTTGCCTCAAGCCGAGCTCTGTAGTCGCCCAGTAGTGCACATTCGAGCCTTCGATTTTTTAGGCTGTGAGTCATTGGTGCATTGGCAAAATGTCCACTGTCACCATGGCGCCGATCATACTTTAGGTCGAGTTTCCCTGTTAAATGAAGCTGATGCAGAAGGTTGTTATCTAGCAGAGTTGGTACTCGAAAAGCCGCTACTTTTATGCCAAGACGATCCCATCGTCCTGCGACACATTGGCGGCAAACAGACTTTAGGTGCAGGGCGAGTGTTGGCACTTAAAGTACCCAATCGTAAGAAGCGCACGCCTGAACGAGTTGCGAGGTTACAGCAATTAGCGCGCTTGGATAATCCTGCCCATGTGGTGGCTTTACTCGGTCAAACTCAGGCACTAGAACTTGCTGAAATTGCGTGGCGTTGGCAATTAACCGACGAAGGGCTCGCTATGCTGTTAGCCCAAGCGGGTTTAGTCCGTTTTGGGGCATTTGCTATAGCGACAAGTTTACTTGAGCAAGAAAAACAACAGTTTATTACTTTACTTCACGAGTTCCATCAACAGCATCCTGACCAACTTGGGCTGGGACGTAATCGCCTGCAACGCATGAGCCATAGCGCTTTGCCGCCCGAATTAGCCAATAAAGTGCTCGACACGCTTTGCCAAGAAGGTCGCATGGTACTGCGTGGTGCCTTGTTGCAGCTCGCTGAACACAAAATAGTACTAGACGCTGAGGCTCAGCATTGTTGGCAGGCGCTTGCACCTTGGCTTGCCGAGCAAACCGCTCCTGTATGGGTCACCGAAATGGGCGAATACCTTGCGCTAGAACCTGCCAAATTAAGGTTGTTGTGTTTTCAGCTGGTGCAGCAGGGGTTTATTACTGCTGTGGTGAAGGACAGGTATTTGCTCAGTGAACAAATCTGTTACTACGCCAGTTTAGTGCGTGCTCATATTACAGAACACGGCAAGCTCGAAACGGCAGAATTTAAAGACATGGTTGGGCTTGGACGTAAGGTGAGTATTCAACTGCTTGAGTTCTTTGACAGAAGTGGTTTTACCCGTAGGAAGTATCGCAGTAATAGCCGAGAAGTTCGGGATGCGGAGTTGTTTTTTTCCCATGAGAATTGGCGGAAGAACATAGGAGTCGAACCTACCCAGGACTGCTGGCAGCCCTACCCGGATTTGAAATCCGGACGCCTCACCGGAGACGACGTTCTTCCAATAGAAGACTTAGGGATAGTAGAAAATGCGTAAAGATGATTCAAGGCGATTCTTATTTAGTTTATGGGTTTGTGATACAAGTCTTAAATTGTCATCAAACTAATTGTTTTTATTTGGTTTTATAGTTTTAAAGGGGCGCTATGGAATATCATTCACATGAAGTGGTGACAGAAAGAAACGTGATCTTGTTAGAACATGGGCACGCATCTGAGCTGACTGACTACTTAGCTAATGAAGTGCGGGTCGCACTGGTCTATAACGGCATAGCGCATACCGTGATGTTGGCGAGCCCTCAAGATTTAGAAGCCTTCGCTATTGGTTTTACGTTATCTGAACGTATCGTTTCCCATATCAATGATATCAAAGGGGTGGAGCTCGAGTTCACCAGTGAAGGCGTGTTGATCCAAGTGGAAATCAACCAACGATGCTTTATGGAACTCAAGCAACAAAGGCGCAATATGGCGGGGCGCACAGGTTGTGGATTGTGCGGTGTTGCCCAGCTCGAAGAGGCCGTCAAGCCTGTGATGCGGGTGGACTCAGATGCCAGATTCGATATCGAACACTTACAGGTTGCACTTGGGCAAATTCAAGATAATCAACAACATTTTAAGCTGACGGGCGCCACTCATGCGGCCATGGGGCTTAACCATCAAGGACAGATCATTGCCGCCTATGAGGATATAGGCAGGCATATCGCACTAGACAAGCTAATTGGCGCCTTTTCCGCTCACAATGTGGAACGTCCAGTGGCCGTATTGCTCACCAGTCGCGCGAGTTTTGAGATGGTGCAAAAGGCCGCTAGTGCCAATATCCAAATTCTGTTTGCTATGTCCGCCGTGACTTCACTGGCGTTGGAATTAGCAGAGAAAAGCAATATCACGCTTATCGGATTTTGCCGTAATGGCAGGGCAACGCTTTACACCCACGGTTATCGCCTGTTGGGGCAGCAGTGTGTCAGCTTAGCTAAAGCCATTTAAGCGTGAGGCCACTTGAGATTGAAGTTGTCGAACGACTTCAATCACTCTGGCACACAGGTTATAAGCGCATTGCGCTTATTTTTTATAGTCTCGTTCATTAGGGTAATGACATGACATGGCAACAATTTAAACAAGAATATTTAGTCCGTTTTTGGGCACCTATGCCAGCGGTTATCGCTGCGGGTATCCTTTCTACTTACTATTTTGGTTTGACCGGAACTTTCTGGGCTGTTACTGGGGAATTCACTCGTTGGGGTGGTCATTTACTGCAGTTTTTAGGTGCAGAGCCTGAAACCTGGGGTTATTTTAAAGTGATAGGTCTGCAGGGCTCTCCTCTAGATCGTATCGACGGCATGATGATTATCGGTATGTTTGGTGGTTGTATTGCCGCTGCGCTTTGGGCCAATAACGTCAAACTGCGTATGCCACAGAGCCGTATCCGTATTGCTCAGGCACTGATCGGCGGCATTATTGCTGGCTTTGGTGCCCGTTTAGCTATGGGTTGTAACCTTGCCGCCTTCTTCACGGGTATTCCTCAGTTCTCTTTACATGCTTGGTTCTTTGCTTTGGCGACTGCGGCAGGCTCTTACTTTGGTGCAAGATTTACCTTACTGCCGATGTTCCGTATTCCGATAAAACTGAAAAAGGTAAATAAAGCGACTTCAATCAAGCAGGACGAAAACCAAGCTAGACGTCGTTTCCGTATCGGTATGCTGGTGTTTGTAGGCATCGTCGGTTGGGGGTTATTGACTATGTTCAATGCGCCTAAACTAGGCATTGCTATGCTCTGTGGTGTTGGTTTTGGTTTATTAATCGAACGGGCGCAAATCTGCTTTACCTCAGCGTTCCGCGATATGTGGATCACTGGTCGTACTCACATGGCGAAGGCGATTATCTTAGGCATGGCGGTCAGTGCGATAGGCATTTACAGCTATGTGCAACTGGGTGTGCCACCTAAGATCATGTGGGCTGGCCCTAATGCGGTGATCGGCGGCTTACTGTTTGGTTTTGGTATTGTACTGGCTGGTGGTTGTGAAACGGGTTGGATGTATCGTGCAGTCGAAGGCCAAGTGCATTTCTGGTGGGTGGGCTTAGGTAACGTGTTGGGTTCAACCTTACTGGCGTATTACTGGGATGATATCGCTCAGCCATTAGCAACGAACTGGGACAAAGTTAATTTACTGACCAGCTTTGGCGATAAAGGCGGATTATTGCTGACCTATGTGCTGCTGGGGCTCTCCTTTGGCGCTATGTTGCTGTGGGAAAAACGTTTCTTTGCTCGTAAGGCGAAGCGTGATGAACAATTGCTAGCGGAGGCGGCGTAATGGCTCAATATATTCCAGATTATCAACTCGATATGGTGGGTGAACCTTGCCCTTATCCCGCAGTGGCTACCCTTGAGGCTATGCCAAAGTTAAAGCCCGGTGAAATTCTCGAGGTGATTAGTGACTGCCCGCAGTCTATTAACAACATTCCCCTCGACGCTAGAAATCATGGTTATAAAGTGCTGGAAATTGAGCAGAATGGTCCGACTATTCGTTATCTTATCCAGCGTTAATCACTGACCTTCGCGATTATGAAAACAAAAAAGCACAAACTTATGTTTGTGCTTTTTACTATTTCCTCAGGAAATACAATTAGCTTCCTCAGTAAAAGTTTCTTTCAGCTAATTGGGCAAATTCAGGATTAGCCTTGGCAATCTACTGGCAGATATTCATCCGGAATACCGTTGCTGCTGCAAACCCAAGTGATATTATTTTGCTCATCAACTTGAGGCGATAGATAGACTTCATAGCCTTGATAATCCCCGAGTGCTTCGCTTCCTATAAAACCGACTATGCCATCTGTGTACAGATTAAATGTCGCAATCTGCTCGTCCGTGAGTCCAAGCACATCCAATTCGGTTGGCCAAGCTTTGTTGGTTTGATAGTAACCGACTAAGATGTCAGTGATCGGTGCCAGTGCTTGATGTTGCTGGTCGATACTGGCAATGGCCAGTGCCGCATCGGGTACATTCAATGCTGCTGGTGTGGCTTCGGTCGTGGTTGGCGCCTCATAACTCGTGGCGGCACCCATTTTCTCTTGATAGTCCTTATACGCTGGCAACGCGACTGCTGCAGCAATACCAATAATCGCAGCGAAGATTATCAATCCACCGCCTGCTGTGCCTAAACGTGGCATAAAGAAGCTGAGTACATAGGCCCATGCACTGCGTGATGGCGGTGCATATTCCACTCCTTGTGCTTTGGCTTGGACTCTCGCCATGCGCTTGGTCAACCAAGGATAGCTGCCATTAAGCTCGTGCAGCGACATCCAAAAACCACTCGACTCACTGGCTTGGCGGATATATTGATCCACATTCATACGTTTCCATTGCTCGACACCAGCGGCTAACACAGCAACGGCATTTGTGGCTGAACGTAAGCTGTTGCAGCAACGTAATCCGTGGAGATCGCAGGTATATTCACAGGCGCGAGAATAAGCCGCACCCACTAAAGGTAACCAAGTGGCGAAGACTAAGAAGGGCGCTTTACCTATATGATTGCGGCGAATATGGCCTAACTCGTGGCCGATATAGAAGTTGAGCGCATCTTTATCTGACTCAAGCGCATCCACAATCGATGAAAATAGCACTATATAGTTGCGACCGAGGAAGCGTGTCGCCAGTGCGTTTAACATGCCATCAGCTGCCAATAAGTAAGCGCGTGGTGGCTCGCGCATTTCTAAACGTTCGCAACACGCTAAATATTGTTTATGTAATTCAGGAAATTGCTCTGCATTGATTTCGACAGCCGTGCCTTTTAAGTAGCTGATAAAGGCGGAGTGGCTAAAGAGATAAATAATGAAAAACATCAACACATAGAGCAGCGCCATGCCAAAAGTGCCTATGATCAATGCCGCCCAGACGATCCCAGAAATAATAGCTAACAGAGTGAACAGCGATTTTTCCTTCGAATAGACAATATCTGTCATTTGAATGGGATTCTCGTTCCCTGCGGTAATAACTTGTTCCATGTTGATCCTTTTCCTTGTGAAGAGACAAACGGCGTGAAAGTAGTCAATTTTACTCGAAAATTCAACCACTATCGCGTGCAAAGCAAAAAATTAACCGTTTTGTCATTAGTTTAATCAGCTATGCGCAAATTGGAGTAGGTCGATTTCATCAGCATTTTGTGGTTTTTTAGCGCCAGAGAGTCCAATTATGCAGGCGGACACAGGTTGGTAAGTGGCTCTTAGTCTCTGGGCATTTTCCTCGCAGCGCACTAGAATTAGGTGTTTTCGCAGTATATCGGCTGAGGGTTAAGTCTTAAGTTAGAACCGAGATAAAAGTAAATCACATCACTATGAGTGCACTTTAAGGCATGGTTCTTCAAGGCATAGTGCTTTGAGTCAGGCTCGGTTAAGCCTATATAGGGTTAGCTATGGCAAGCGTTGAAACAAACCACAGAAATACAAAGGAATTGAGATGGCTAAGTTAACAAATAAGATGATAAGTAATCGACTGGGTTTCAAATGGTATTGTGCCGCAGGCATGATGGTTAGCGCGTTAAGTGCGGGAGTAATGGCGGCTAACGCACCTTCTTTTGACTGCACGAAAGTGAATGCTGGCAGTATTGAAGACATGGTCTGTAAGGATGCAGGGCTGAACCAACTTGATAATCAGTTAGCTAAGGTTTATAGCCAAGCGCTTGAAAAAGCGAAGAATGAACAACCTCCTACTTTAAAGGCGATGCAACGTGGCTGGGTGAAAGGCCGTAATGAATGCTGGAAGAGCGACGATAAGCACGCGTGTATTGAATCTAGCTATCAAACCCGCATTGCCGAACTGCAGGCACAATATCGTTTAGTCGACATGACCGGCCCAGTGTTTTATGCCTGTGACGGCAATCCAGCTAACGAAGTAGTGGTGACTTATTTTAAAACCGAACCTGCCACCCTGATTGCTGAACATGGTGATAGTACTTCATTAATGTTTGTGCAACCCAGCGGCAGCGGCGCTAAGTATCAAGGCCGCAATGAAAGCCTATGGGAACATCAAGGCGAAGCGAAAGTGGTTTGGGGCTACGAAGCACCAGAAATGACCTGTAAACTGGTGACTAAATAGGATTGATTTAAGGTCGCCATGAAACAAGCTCTCGTGCATATCGCCTTGGTCGTAAGAGATTACGACGAGGCGATTGATTTTTATGTGAATAAATTAAAATTCGAATTAGTCGAAGACACTTATCAAGCCGAACAAGATAAGCGCTGGGTCGTTGTTGCCCCACCGGGTTCTAAGGGCGCTTCTATCTTGTTAGCGCGGGCGTCTAAACCTGAACAGTTCAATTTTATCGGTAATCAGGCGGGTGGTCGGGTGTTTTTATTTTTAAATACCGATGACTTTTGGCGTGATTATCGCCGCATGGTCGCCGATGGCGTGGAGTTTGCGCGCGAGCCGCAAGAACAAGACTATGGCACAGTCGCTGTGTTTAAAGATCTTTACGGTAACTTATGGGATTTACTGCAATTGAATGATGAACATCCTATGGCTCACAGGTTAGCGTATCAGGATTAGAAGTTAACCCCTAATCCTAAGGTGTAGCTGGTATCTCTCGTATTGCCTATCACAGTTTTAGTGTCATTGAAGTCATATTTAAATGACAAATAAATCCGCTGAGTTAGCAGATATTTAAGTCCTACTGTCGAGTTTGAGATGTAATCAATCGAAGGCATATCTGGGAAGGCAATTTGCAGATCGGCATAGGACTCTAAAATGCCACCAAACCAATATTGTTTATAGTTAAGTGAGGCCGCCCAAGCATTTAGTTCTTGTTTAAAGGACTGTTGTTCAAGCCAAAAATGGTTGTAGGTTACGACGAAGTCTAATTTATCGCGCCCAGCACCCCAAAAGCGATAACCAGGACCGAGCGCTGCATAATAGCTATGGCTATCGATGCCGAGTTTATCTTCTTCATAAAAATCTTCCTGACGTAACAGCCAATGCTCATTGAGTAGATAGTCTAATGAATAATGTCCTTCGAGGGTGTTGCGCTTAGTCACGTCATCTTCGGTTTCGTAGCGCACTTCGGTCTTGAGATTATGTCGCCATTGCAAGGTTTCCGCTGTGATATCGCCTTTGATATGTAGCTTCTGACTATTTTTCTTGTTTTTGGTGACATCAAGTGTGGTTTCTACACTACCGTTAAAATTCCAATCTGAGTTTGCATAGTGCTGCGAGAATCTCAACTCACTCACGGGAGTGTGCTGGTTATTAATTAATACCATGCCATGTTCATTAGAGGCTTGAATTCTTATGTCCTGTATGGAACGACTGACACTCCAAGGTCTAGTATCTGTGACTTCGAGGCTGAGAATGGCACTGCGTTGAATGGTAATTTTAGGGGTATAACTGGTGTTGATGATGAGATTTTGATCGTTAAACTCTTTAATTTCACCGCTAATTTTATCGCCATTGAGCAAAAAAACTGTGTCGGCATAACACAAGGGGCTGACACTACAGAGCGTAGCAACAAGGTACAATGCTGGATTGGATATCAGATTATGCATCTTGCTTGTGGGCTCAAAATAAGGGGAGAGTAAGTGTTGTCATTCTACTCGAACACAGGCTCTACAAAGCAATAACATTTGATAAAAGTGTTGATAAGGGATTGAAAACGGGTTCGCAATCCCTTACTTCTTGGCCAGTTAGCGTGAGTTAATTTCGGTTATTTTGAGGTTAATGAGCTGCTTCTGCCATTGGGATTTATCTATGCCTTCGACCCAAATGACGCTGCTTTTACGCTGTTCGCCTTTGCGTAGATAGGTCTCAGGCATGCGGAAAATGGCTTCCCACACTTCGAGTTTTTCGGTTTTGAGCAAAGTACCATTATCGGCGAAGAAGCTAGCTTCAACTTCAACTAAGGTAACGTGTTCATTGCTGGTGCTGGCGAGATCGAAGCTGAGTCCGAGTTTGTCGCCTTTCCATTGACCTTCAGCAAAGCTGACTTTGATCCCATCTTTTGCCGTTGAGCCTAATAGCTCAGGTTGGGTAATCGCAGTGGCGGTCAATGTGGTGACTGGCGCAGCAACAGTTTGAGTGGTAACTGCGGCACTTGGGACACTGGCAACATTGCTCGATGCACTTGCTACGGCTGCAGTGGCTAAGGCATTGGGCGCGGCTTTGGTTTCAGTGATCACGTATTCCCAGGTAAAGTCGTCTTTGAGTCTGACTTGGGCGCCATTTTCTAGGGTGATATTGGCTACGTCGGCCGCCATAACCGATGATGTTAGCAATAACAATGAGCTAAGTGCGCTAAGGCGTAATGAAGTGTGCATTAATTTTCTGGCTCCGATATCCGTCTGAGTCAATATTCTGCCCTAACATAAACAATTTGCCGCATGTTAGTCACTGTCTAAGTCGTGTTTTGATGAATAAAGTGGATTTAAAGGCGAGATTTTAACGCTAGTACAGATTGAGCTAGCTGACTGTGGCACTATTAGGGGGACATGAGCGGTATGCTCAATGAATAAAGTAACAGGAGATTAAGATGCAGATGAAACATGGAATTTATGGCTTAGTGATTGGATTGGCATTTAGCACAGTCACTTTGGCTGCTGAAGCACCGAAAGTGGGTTGCGCGGCGAAATTAGATGCCATTAGTGCCGAACTTGCCCAAGCAAAAGCGGCAGGTAATAAGCATAAAGTCGCGGGACTTGAAAAGGCCTATGACGAAGTTTCAACCCATTGCGACGATGATAGCTTATACGCCGAGCGAGTCGCTAAAGTTGAGGCCTTAGAGGAAAAACTCACCGAGCGCCAAAACGAATTGGCCAAAGCCATAGAAGAAGGTCGTTCTATGGATAAAATCAACAAGAAACGCAATAAAGTCGCCGAAGTCGAGGCTGATCTTGCTAAGGCGCGAGCCGAGCTAACGCAATAAATAGCTCAAGCCCAATCGCTAGGAGCTTAGCCCGCGTAACCTATGCTTAAAATAGTGGATTCTGTGCTGGAGTTATAACCGGCACTCAGTATGAAGTGCTCAGTGATTCGATATCTTAGCCCAGCTTCTGCGCCCCAACGGGTTGTTTTATCTTCTTCCCATGTGGGTTTGCCATCGACAATTTTGGGTGAAATGTTATTCGTGTAAGACACTGTGCTGATATAGCCACTGCCGCCGGCATAAAAGCTTAAATCTGCCGTTAAGCTGTAGCTTAAGCCTAAGCGGAAGAGGCTTTCTTGGCGATAGGATTCCGCGGGTTCTGGCACGATAATATCGGTTTCACGACTGCGGGCATAGCCTAGGTAATAACCCCATTGTTGGTAATTATTATCGAAATGATAGGGGGCGATTGTAATGCCATAGAGATTATCTGTGGCGGGAATATAATCGAGCATGAGAGCGATATAAGGTGCATTGGCAGTTTCGTCTGATTTATCTGGCCTAACTAATTGCTTAGAAGTGCTATATTCGGCCGCTTGAAGCGGTTGGCATAGGCTCAGGAGTCCAATGCTAAGACAGGCTAGCGTATATGAATGACGACACATGGGATGGTTTCCTTAGGGATAGGGGAAATATTGTTCATTTTCCTGTGTGCGGGGTCAATTCAAAATGCTAAAATCTCTTTTAAAATAAGTGTTTGTAAATATTTGTGTTTTGATTTGAGTGTTTTCTAGGGTGACATTTAACCGAGGTCAACTCGGCAGTTACCTTCGTATGGGTTTGTTGCGCTAGCGCCTACGTTGGAGTGAAATTGTGGATCAGGAAATAAGGCTCGAAATTTCGGCATGGTTAGCGGGCTTTGGGATTGATAGCCAACCCTCTGATGGAATATCGACCACAGTTATGGTCATTGCTTGCTTACTGTTAGCGAGCATCGCTTATTTTATTGTCCGACGCGTGGTGATTCGTGCGGTGAATATGGTAATCCTGCGCTCTAAGGCGACGTGGGACGATGTATTCATGCGTTATAAGGTACTTGAAAAGCTGGCCATGCTTGTGCCCGCTATCGTACTTAATCTATTGGTGCCAATCGCGCTGACTGAGCATCCACTGCTAAGCGGGCTAGTCGACCGATTACTGAGTATTTGGTTAGTGGTGCTGATTATCCGCGCTATGTATGCAGGTATGGATGCGGTTGATGAAATTTCAGATGTGAATCTGGTGAGTCGGCGCTTGCCTGTTAAGAGTTTCGTACAGTTAACTAAGCTATTTTTATTCTTTGTTGGGATTATCGTTTCTATCTCAATCTTGGCCGATCAATCACCTGTGTACTTCCTCAGCGGCTTAGGTGTGGCAACGGGTTTTGTGATGTTAGTGTTCCGCGACACTATCTTAGGTTTTGTGGCGGGCATTCAGTTAGCGGCTAACCGTATGGTGAGTAAAGGCGACTGGATCCAGATGGACAAATACGGCGCTGACGGTGCGGTAGAAGAAGTCTCGCTGACCACAGTGAAAGTGCGTAACTGGGACAAAACCATCACTATGATCCCTGCTTATGCCTTAGTGTCGGATGCGTTTCGCAACTGGCGGGGTATGTCTGAGTCGGGCGGTCGCAGGATCAAACGCGCGATCAATATCGATATCAACAGTATAAAGTTTTTGACCGAGGAAGAGCGCGAACGTCTCAGTAAGATCAATTGCTTAAAAGAATATTTCCCCGCAAAAATAAATGAAATTCGTGAGGCGAATGCCAGAGTCTCTGACCTTGATATGAAAGTGAATGGTCGCCATTTGACTAACGTTGGCACCTTCCGCGCTTATCTGCAGGAATACCTACAGCGTCACGATAAGGTGCACAAGGACATGACCCTAATGGTGCGGCAGCTCGCGCCAACCACAGAGGGTCTACCGATCGAGATTTATATCTTCACTAACGACACTCGCTGGGCATTTTATGAAGCGATACAAGCGGATATCTTCGACCATGTTTTTGCAATATTGCCTGAGTTTGGTCTGCAGGCGTTCCAAGCGCCCACCGGCAATGATATTCGCAGCTTAAAATCGGTGAAGGTCGAGGGTTAGTCTCGACTGAGCAGAATCGCGGCTAAGGTAAGAAAAACACCGCCGCTGGTTCTGTCAAACCAATGCAGCTTGTTGCTCGCCTTTAGGCTGGGCGCAAGTACATTGGCCATGCAGGCATAAATCATCACAAAGCTAAAATCCACCACGGCCCAAGTGACTGCAAGAATGGTCAGTTGCGGTAATTGCGGCGCGGCAAGATTGATAAATTGCGGAAACAAGGCGGCAAAAAACAGTAAATCCTTCGGATTACTGATCCCCACTAGAAACGCCTGCTTATAAAGCTGCGCAGGCGTACCTTTGCCCTCTGACGGGCTAACTTCAAGGGCTTGACCTTGGTTTTTCGTCAATAACAGCTTAATACCTAAAAATACTAAATAGGCCGCGCCGCACCATTTGAGCAGGGTAAAACCGTATTCTGAGGCGCTAATAATCGCCCCCAATCCTGCCGCTGACGCCATCATTAAGATTAAAGCGGCGCTAACACTGCCAAGGCCTGTGGCTATGCTACGCATCTTGCCGAAGTGGATCCCATGGGACATAGACAACATAGCGATAGGACCGGGTGAAATCCCAATCAATACAATGGCGAAGAGATAGAGTAACCAAGTTTCGGGTTGCATATTTGCTGCTCTAAATGGAATAAATGTTAATGTTTAGCACTCGCTATAAAATCAGGGATCACCTTGGGATGACGGCCTTTAATGGTGCGATAGAAGCTCAAAATCTCTTGCATGTCGGTCACGATATCGTCACTGGGTTGCAGTGGTGTGCGGATAACGACAGTGCGGCGGCTAAAATCTAAGCCAACGGGTGTAATGGGTACTTGGGCCTTGCTGGCGATATGATAAAAGCCGCACTTCCAGCGCGTCACTGGGCCGCGGGTGCCTTCTGGCGCTAGCGCTAACTTGTAATCGGATTTTGACTCAAACAGCTGCACGGCGGCATCGACTAAGTTGTTGTTCTTGCGCCGATCCACCGGACTGCCGCCAATGGCGCGGAAAAACCAGCCCCAAGGCGGGATAAAGAGTTGGTGTTTGCCGAGAAAGTGAATGCGGATACCTAGGGCGCCACGGGCTAAAATGCCGACAATGAAGTCCCAGTTACTAGTGTGCGGCGCAACTATGATGATGTATTTAGCACAGTCGGGCAGTTGGCCTTCTATCTGCCAGCCTGAAGTTTTAAGTAGCCAACGGCAAAGTGGTGTAAACATAGTTCGGTGCCCAGAGTCGAAAAATTAATAATATCATCAGCTTTTTTAGATTTTAAACTGGCTTAAACAAGATAGTCTGTACTTAATTCGGTATAGTACAGTTTAACCTGATTGATTGCGGGGGAACGATACTATGTTGAAAAATGGACTAGTAAACAAGGTTATCTGGCAGCGTGTTTTTGCGGCACTGTTACTCTTGCTGACTTGTCATGTTAATGCGGTGCCGACGGATGAAATTACGCAGATGCTCAAAGGCCAAGAAGACGCCTGGAATCGCGGCGATCTCGATGCTTATATGCAAGGCTATTGGAAGAGTGATCAACTGCGTTTTGTCTCTAATGGTAAGTTTCGTTTTGGCTGGGAAGAAACTCTCGCTGCCTATAAGAAAAATTATCCAAATAAAGAAGCGCTTGGTGAACTGAAGTTCACTATCAAAGAAATCAAAATGCTCAGTAATTACGCCGCTATGGTTGTTGGGCGCTGGGATTTACGGCGGATAAAAGATGCCCCAACGGGCGTGTTTACTCTGTTGATTGAAAAAATCGACGATCGTTGGGTGATCACTATGGACCACAGTTCAGACTAAACCGTGTCCTTTACACTCAGTACTGCACTGCAGTTCAAATTAGATTTGCGATAATAAACAGTCTGGTTTGGCGGGCGGCTCGGCGGGCAGGGTTAAATGGAAATCTTGCTGTCCAAGCTGTCTACCTTTGCCATCGTATC
This sequence comes from Shewanella sp. SM95, assembly GCF_025653595.1. Classification (NCBI taxonomy): domain Bacteria; kingdom Pseudomonadati; phylum Pseudomonadota; class Gammaproteobacteria; order Alteromonadales; family Shewanellaceae; genus Shewanella; species Shewanella sp. SM95. Next base: position 3,062 of record NZ_JAKKSE010000020.1, on the reverse strand, counting down.
TCACTTCGGTGAAATGCATACCGCCCTCAGCATCTTCAAGCAGAATGCTGGTGGAGCGGGTGCCATAGTCGGGGTGACGAATATAAATCGCAGCTAAACGCCGTTCCCACTCGATCCCTACTCCCGTATTAGGCAGCTCATTATCTTGCGGCTGGGAATCGTCTTTCATTAGTTGTAACAGTACTTGCACTTCTATACTGCTGGACTGGCTGATTGCCGCTTCTAACGCCTGCTGTCCCTTCGCCATTTTCGGCCAAATATCATCGAGTGCACCATTGCTAATGGCATGAAATCCATCGGCAAGTTTTACTGTGTCTTTATTGATACTGTTAAAACAATATAAGTCTGTACCTTGGCCGAAGATGAGATTGAACGGCTGATAATTGTCGCTATGTTCAACGAGCCAATTAGGGCACACGAGCGATCCTGAGTTGAGCGTCATAGTAATCAGCTCGCCACGACTACGCATGGCTTCAGGGTTCTTTTGCGGAACGCGCAGATTGGTTACGCCAGCGATTTGTCCTTGTTTATTGATACCAAACCAAGTGCCACCGGCCTGCAGATCTTTACCCGCGAGTATGTTTTCTTCCGGCGGCCAAAAATGCGCTGGCGCAGTTGGTCTATGATGAAACTCATCGCGGTTGGCACAGATGATTAAGGGATACTTAGGATGGGCATTAATGGCGACAAAGAGTATGCACATAGCAGGCTAAATTAATCCAAAGGTAGATTAACTTAGCCTGTCTGCTCACAAATGAACAGCGTTAGTGGTGCGAGTGCTTATCCGTTTTTGCGTGTTCATGTACATGTTTATCGGCACTAGGTGTCGCAACAGGTTTCTGCTCGTCTGTGTGCGAAGCGCTAGATTCATGAGTATGTGTATTCTCGTGGGAATGGTTATGGGCGTGACCATGCGCATGAGCTGCAGGTTTGCTGAGCATTAAGCGGCGTAAAAATTTACGTGGGCCTAAGCGCAGTAAGCTGGCAGCAAACAACCCTGAGAGGATCAGTAGTGCAATTAAGTTCACGACTTCAGGCAAGGTAAATAAGGAGAACCAAAGTGGCAAGCGTAATGCTGCGGCTAAACTCAGCGCAATAATACTCAGTAATATCGCCCTTTGCGTCCATGTCATTAACTTAAGCTGAGCTATGTTGAGCACAGGTGCTGCAATCAGCGGCATCATAATCGCGATAGGACTCCAGCCACTATAGGCCAGTGCAAGAGCGAGGACGGCGGCGCCTAAGTTGCAGAAACGCATAGGTAAAAATACAAGCAATAGCACAACAACCTGTAGCAATGGATTGCTTAAGGGTATTGAAGGGTGGCCAATTAAATTCACTAATACTAGGTTGAGTAAAATCCAAGGTGCGCTGCGATCGACTAAATGAGCAAAGCCGAAACGCAGTGAATTGCTGGGTAATTTAGTGTGTGGATCGGTAATGGTGACGTTAGCATGGCTTAAATATGCACTCAGAATAAACACTACAAGCAATTGGAATAACGCTAACCAAGGACCAAGAAGTAGAGCTGTGATCACTAAGGCTTCAGGCCCTGCTAAGCGTTGGAACCAGCGACGGGCTAAACTGCCATCCTGCGGCGTCAAACCTAATTTAAAGCGTAGCGCAGCCGCACCATAGCTTAGCAGCAACACGGGTGCGAGCTTTAATAGCCAAGTCATTAATTGCTCTGTACTGTGATCATGGTGGGCATGTTCGTGGCCGCCTGAATCCATTAATAGCAATATCACGAGTAAACCGATGCCGAGCAAACTACCTATGCCAGCTTGGTATTCATATTTGCCTTGCGTATCACTTTCATGCTGACCATGGGGTTGATGTAGTACCACATGCAGAATTGTGCCAGTAATAAAGGCTTGTAAGTAGACAGTGTCATCGATATTTAAATAAGGAAGTAGTTGCTCACCGGCGAAATAGCCTATGCCTGTAAATAGCATCTGGGCTGCAAAGATCATAAGTGTCCAACGTGTTCCGAGATGGGGTTTTAGTATCCACCATACTGCAAAACCGACGGGTAATTGGTGGAGTATGACACCAAGAGCTAGCAGAATGGAGTTATCGTCTTGCTGCGCCAAAACCATAGCGGTGCCATCGGTGATGGTATGCAGTAATAAGCCACCAATACCCAAGAAAAGCGTAAAATTATGGGTGACTTCTGAATAACGGTGAAATAGGCGTTCGCTGGCGGTAGGCCCCCAGATGCCGAGGAGTACAAAGACGATCGCAAGCATGCCACCATGCTCGAGTAATTCTGGCAAGATGTGGATCAGCACTAATCCGCCTAATGAGACGAATATAAAACCATCGAGCCCCTTTTGTAAGCCACTACTCGATGAGAAGTAGCGATAAAACAGAGGGCCAATTAAGAGTGCGATACAGCTAGCAAGAAGATAGAGCATGGATTCCACGGAAAATTTGCTGAAAAAACGCCATAGTATACCAGCTGTAAAGCAAAGTGAGCAGTGACTTGCAGGCAATTTACTCAACTGACATTTTATACTGTGTTTTGAAGGTGAGAATTTTATTCACTTTGGCCATTCTGCGGAGAAATTTTCAGATCTAACTCGAGAAAAGGTACTATACCCAAGCTACCTGAATATACGAGTTTCAGAGCGCCTAGGGTGCTTCAATTCAAGGCGCATCAATGACAGAATGTCGGCCACCTTTTGAATTGTTGCAACACGGAAGTGGAGCTCCCTAGGCGCTCCGTTCCGGCGGGTTGTAACGTACTTTATGCCGTGTTGGTTATTTTTAACTTAGCCCACTAGGTCCGCAAATAACCGCAATCGCCATGGATGGATAATGGAATGGACCCATCCACTTTAAATCGGCCTCGCAATGGGCCACGATGTAGTCGCTAAAACTCATCAGAAAGAGGACGGGTCCACCTATGAAGATTACTACAATCGGTTTAGATATCGCAAAGTCTGTTTTTCATGCTGTTGGCGTCGATAAAGCGGGCAAGTTAATCAAAAAGAAAATGCTTAGACGCAAAGACTTGCTGCCCTTTGTCGCGAAAATTGAGCCTTGCCTTATCGTTATGG
>NZ_JAKKSE010000019.1:0-94516 GCF_025653595.1 Shewanella sp. SM95 | reverse complement strand
ATCTCAGACCAACCTTCGGCGCCAGCAATCACACCACACAGAGTGACGAACAATACATCATGTAACGGGTAAGTCACTTTGGCAGATTGTCGGCTGTCAGCAATCGAGTTGAAATGTGATGTGAAGGCTTCAAGGTACATGCTCTTATGCTCTCTATAAGAAAAAGAGAGCATAAGATCATAATCGATGCCGTCCGTCAAATTTAGCTCAAAACGGTTAAAATATATTCACGATCTTGCCCTGTATCTATGCCCAAGCATTAATCCCAAAAGTGATAACACTTAACAGAAGCAAGATGCCAAGTACGCGGTAAATCAAACCTAAAGTACTGGTGCCTTGCGAGCTCGCATCCGAATGTAATGGCATGATTTTAACTTTTGCGGCATCTTGGGTTTTGTGTTTCATTCTGCATCCTTAAAATATTTCGCCAATGGCATTATCAAACTTGAAGGAATTAATAATGCGGCTTTTACGGCACTTGATGCATGATAAAAGGGTGTCAGTTGAGTGATTAACGAGTTGAAGCATTTGAGTGCGGCCAAGGCATCGGCTGCGGCATAATGAATTTGCGCACTGGATAAAGGCACGAGCTGCCAATTCGATAAGGTGACTTTTTTAGGTTTGTCGATACGAGCACCCAAAAGCGCCGCAACTAATTGGCGCGTCCCCATTTCCTTCTCCGCTCCAAGTTGAGCCAGTGCCCAATTTAAATCTAATGTTGAGGCGACATTAATGCCCCATTGCCGCCTGAGAGCGTGTGCATCACTGCGTAAACCAACCCCGACTTTGAGTATGGTTTCATCTTCTAATAAGGCTTTTAACTGGATGAATTGCTCTCCCAAAATGGCATGCTGAAATAAATAACAGGTATTCGCTGTCGCGATTTGGATAAGACTCAAGGGGTGTTGCACGCCGCGCTCAAAGCTTGCACGGGTTTCAGTATCAAAACCTAAGACTTGCTCAGCCTGTAATCGCGCGACAACCGCATCGAACTCCGATGGTTCAACTATCTCGATGCGGACATGTTGAAATTCAAAAGCTGCTAACGCTGCAAGTTCAATATCATCAATACGTTTAGTCAAAGCGATACGTTGCTGCAGCCACAAATATGCCCACTGACGCTGCGCTTGAAGTTGAGTTTTAATCGCATTTTCAGCCTCGGCCGATACCCGCTCACTTTTCAGCGGCTCAGTCGAGGCATTGAGGTTATCAAGATAAGCCGTGCCAGCAGCATCCATTACCGCCATTAACCCATCGGCATCTTTGCCAAACTCTTTACGTAACCAAGCCAGCTTACTCGGGGAGACACAGTACTTCATTAACTTCATCGTGCTCATCCTTGATGGTTGATGCGCGCAGCTAGTTAACTACGCAATTTCTGTATTCCTGTCATCGCAATAAGTGCAACAGCGCCAGCAACGACACCAAATAAGCCATTAAGAATACTTGGCGTCAGCACAGCAAACACAGGTCCAACAACACCAATGGCAGCAACCGCTTGTTCAGCATGGTGGATTTGCTCGCCGACTAGGTGTAGGCCATGAGTTAAAATCCCACCGCCCACCATAAACATGGCTGCCGTGCCAATAATCGTTAAACTTTTCATTAATACGGGAGCTGCACTCAATAAACCAAAACCTAATTTACGGTTCATTTGAGTTAATACAGAGGCGCCTTCGCGTTGGCTCAAGTACAAACCCGCATCATCCATTTTCACAATTGCCGCCACTAAGCCATACACGCCTATGGTCATGACTATCCCAATGACAGCTAACGTAAAAAACTGTGTCGATAGGGATTTGTCCGCAACGATACCAAGGGTAATGGCAATAATTTCCGCCGATAACACAAAGTCGGTACGAATCGCCCCTTTGACTTTTTCTGCCTCGTAGGCGGCGAAATCTTTAATCTCAGGTAACTCCTTCTCTACTTGGGTTTCGTGTTGTTGCTGGCCTTTTCTATGGCTATAGCTGTGATGCAGTTTTTCAAACCCTTCGTAGCATAAAAACAGTCCACCAAACATTAATAAAGGGGTGACAGCCCAGGGAATAAAAGCGCTGATAAGCATTGCTGCTGGTACTAAAATCAACTTATTACGGAATGATCCCTTGGCCACTGCCCACACGACGGGTAATTCACGATCGGCGCTTACGCCCGTCACTTGCTGGGCATTGAGGGCTAAATCATCCCCCAGTACACCCGCGGTTTTCTTTGCCGCTACTTTACTCATTACCGCTACGTCATCCAAAATCGATGCGATATCGTCGAGTAAGGTTAATAAACTCGCTCCTGCCATGCTAAATCCTCAATAAATCATTCTGCTTTTGCCATAGTAGCTTAGTTAGATTAGTGGCGTATAGCGAAATGCTTTCCAACTTAACTGCTTAAGTTACTTACGTTATTGGGACTGCTTGCTAATGTGAAAATGCCAGCAATCTAGATCACACCCACGGTGGAATTGCGCCACATTATTTATCGGAAAAGAGTATACTAAGCCCAGAATTTTTTACTCATTTGCCGTTACAGGATGTCAACATGACTCAAGATGAAATGAAAAAAGCTGCCGGTTGGGCCGCACTTAAGTACGTTGAAAAAGACAGCATTGTTGGTGTTGGTACGGGTTCGACTGTGAATCACTTTATCGATGCACTGGCGACCATGAAAGCCGATATCGAAGGCGCAGTCTCTAGCTCTGAGGCATCAACTCAGAAAATGAAAGCGCTGGGTATTCCCGTTTATGACTTAAACAGCGTCGATCGTTTATCTGTCTATGTGGACGGTGCCGATGAAATCAACGACCGCATGGATATGATTAAAGGTGGCGGCGCGGCATTAACTCGCGAGAAAATTGTCGCGGCTGTGGCTGAGAAGTTTATCTGTATCGTGGATAACACTAAGCAAGTCGACATACTAGGCGAATTTCCACTGCCAGTAGAAGTCATTCCGATGGCACGCTCTTATGTGGCGCGTCAACTCGTTAAACTTGGCGGCGATCCTGTGTACCGTGAAGGCGTTGTTACCGATAACGGCAACGTGATCCTCGATGTGTACAATCTTAAGATCCTTAATCCAAAAGAATTAGAAAGTCAGATCAATGAGATAGTCGGTGTAGTGACTAACGGTCTGTTCGCCAAACGCGGTGCGGATGTGTTACTCGTTGGCACCCCTGATGGCGTAAAAACCTTTACCGCCAAATAAGTTCTGCGTTTAAAGAATCCATCGCAGTCACAAGGCTGCTGATTGTAAAAATGCACAGTAAAAAATACGCTGTAAAAATGCCAGCCACTTTTTCAAAGGGCTGGCATTTTTTATGGTTCTTTTTATAGCTCTTTTTTATAGTTCAATGTTATCTGACTCAGCTGCCCATCGCAGACAGCTTATATCAAACGCTGGCTTACCAAGCTCTGGCAACTAGACCTTTTAAGTAGAATCCTTCTGGGAAGGCGCTACCGATAGGGTGATCGCTCGCTTGGCTTAAGCGTTCAATAAACTGGATTTCACGTTTCGCATCGAGCGCGGCATCGGCCACGATTTTTTGGAACAGATCCGCAGGCATTAATCCTGAGCAAGAGAAGGTCAATAACACGCCGCCCGGATTCAACAACTGCAATGCAATCATATTGATGTCTTTATAACCACGGCAAGCCCCGTTTAACTGTGCCTTGTTATCGGCAAACTTAGGCGGGTCGAGCACAATCACATCAAAGGTTTTGCCTTCATCACGATATTGGCGCAACAACTTGAACACATCGGCTTCGTTGTAATGCACATTGTCATCACTCAAACCGTTCACTTGCATATTGAGGCGCGCTGTCGCCAAGGCTAGAGAAGACACATCGACGTTTTCAATACTGGCAGCACCTGCTTTCGCAGCGTACAAACCAAAGGTGCCTGTGTAGCAGAAACAGTTCAATACCGATTTATCTTTCACGAAACGGGCGGCAATGGCGCGGTTATCACGTTGATCGAGATAGAAACCTGTCTTATGGCCTTTAATGACATCGACGGCGATCTTGATGCCGTTCTCTTCGATAATCACTGGCATTTCAGGCAGAGTGCCGTGCAGTAAACCCGTAACCGGCAGCAGGCCTTCTTTCTTACGGGAATCCACATCGGAACGCTCATAAATAGCGCAATCAGGATATTGCTCAGCCAATAGCTCGACTAAGGTATCACGCCATAAATCAGCACCTGTGCTCAGTAACTGGCACACCAACACATTGGCATATCTGTCGATTGTGATCCCAGGTAAACCATCGGACTCAGCAGCCACTAAACGGTAACCTGTTAAGCCTTGCTCGCGGATTAGATCGTTACGGCCGATTTGCGCCCGCTGTAAACGTCTGGCAAAAAACGCGCGATCAATTTCTTCTTCGCGATCGAAAGTCCAAATCCGCACTTGAATTTGCGACTCAGGCGACCAAGCACCACGACCTAACCAATGACCATCATGCGCGACCACATCGACTGTCTCACCCGCTTCAGGTTTTCCCTTAATGTTATGAATAGCATTGGAAAATACCCAAGGATGGCGACGCTCAAGTGACTTCTCGCGGCCGGGTTTAAGTTTGATTCTGATAGCCATAGTTGCCTTTAAAAATAGTGCCGCCACTAAAAAGGGCTGCTGTCTAAAAAATGGGAAACGGATGATATACCCAATGTCACCTAAGTGCGAGTACCGAACGCGCCGCAGCGCTTATTTTCCATCATCCACGGGTGGCCGATCATACCTTATTTTAACGGTTAATTCTGAATGATATTCATGCGAAATGATGTAGGAATGGTTAATGACACAACGCTAACAAAACCGTAGCGAAAAGATGCCTGCACGATAAAGACAACTGACATGATTTGAAATAAGACGAATTAATAAGCAAACATGAGAACTTAGCTACGTAGCGCTAACTCAACAATGACGGGCGCATGGTCAGTACTGTAGGCGTCGCGTTCATATTCAGGTCTGACTAAGTGTCTATCGCAGGTCTGATAATCTATGACTTGCGCTAAACTGCGGCCATGGCTCGCATCAAACTCACTCGAAAGCAAAATATAATCCAGCACTGAACCTTTAGGGCCATAGTAATGGGTCGCCGCTCTGTGTTCCCTATGGTAAGCGGTATTGCCAGTCAAACTGTCCCTCAAGTTCGCTTCAATAAATAACTCATAGGCATCCTTAAGTTGATACTGAGCAAACACCGCCGCTAATGCCGCATCGGATAAATGCCCAAGGCCAGCGGCTTTAATGTCATTACTGTGGATACTCTCGCCCTGTATCGTTAACGCATCTAAGGCGCCCATTGTCAGACTGTCATTAAAGTCTCCCATCACGATAACGGGATGTTTAGATTCTTGCCTGCGTACCAATATGCCATTGAATAATAATGCAGCTTCCGCGCCGCGCTGCATGGTAGATGCCCAGCGGCCTAAGGCTTGCTCTGTGAGTAATTGGGTTTCTGAATGCAGTTTCATGCTTGCTGCGGGAGCCAAGTTATCTAACCCAAGTGGCTGATGTTCGAGAGGTTGATGTTCAAGGGACTGATGTTCAAATAGCTTAGGCTCGAGCGCTAATCCGGCACGTTTTGACTTAAAGTGCACCACATAATAGTCACACTTGCCGATATGTGGCACTTCAACGGTTGCGCGCAGCACCTTACGGCTAAAGGCAAATTCACTCGATAATCCCATGGCTGCCACTAAACGCGCATCAGGTTCGACACTGCTGATTTCCACTATGGGATAACGGGAGGCAAGCGCAACCACAGGGCTACGATAAATGTAATCACTGATAAGAGTTGGCGCATCAATGACAGCAAAATGCACTAGACCTTGCTCACTGGCGATTCGTTTGAGCGGTTCAGGGCTAAACACTTCTTGAAATCCCACAATATCGGGCTGACGATGTGCGAGAAACTCACTCAACCACTGACACTTTTTCTGCCATTGCCCATGGCTATAGATATTTTCAAAATCATAGTAAGCCAAAGGCGGCTCAATAAAGTTAAACAGATTGATACTGGCGATCTTGATATTCGCGGTGCACTTAAGATCGATAGGTGCAGTAATTGATTCCAACTCATCGATATTATGTGCCACAGCTTAATCCCCCCAAATCTGAATACAGCAAACTCTCTTAATCTGACTTAATCTGACTTAATCTGAGTGAGCACAATGACTCACCGCAGGCACGACAAGGGTATACCCGAAGTGCACTAATGCCAAATCCCCCATTATGGATAAAGTGTTAACTCATCTCTGGCGACTCAAATACAGCTTACTGAGATAAGTCATACCGTTAAAAAACACAATTCAATATCACAGTTAAATCCGACAACAAAAATCAACCGCTACCAGCCAAAAAATAAACAATCACACAACAATGATTAGTATACAAAACCACCAGCACTCCCAACAAAATCACGCAAGCCCAAGAATGATCATAAAATTAACTTTTACTCAAAGTGTAAATTCAAACAAAAACATATGTAATAACATGTGCGGTTGACTTTACATTTCAGTCCCTTAGAATGTGGCGACTTTAATCATTGCGGAGACCCACTGTGGGCACACACATAAGCGACAGTAGATGCCCTGTCCAAAAGACAGGATTTAACGCCTAGCACTAGCCCGCAATATTTGCTGCTACCTGCTAAGCAGGGTAGTAGTGTGAACCATTCTTCACTCAGCCTCCCCCAAAATATCAATCACAGACAATAAGCCTGAGCCTATGGCTGCGCTTTAGCAATTCCAGCATTTTGCTGGGATTCAGTTATGTGTATTTATTGCATCTCAAAGCAAGTTTTTTGCCTCAGTGGACTTCGTTTTCCCTATGGATTTACACCTATGGGTTTACATCTGAGGAGCCTAAATATGGCTTACATAAACAACACATCAATTTTGCGATCTTTATCCTGTGCAAGTATCAGCTTGTACTACAGCATGAGTGCGGCGGCATCCCATCTCGAAGTAGATGATCCGGCCCTCGCGGAGCGCTGTGAATTAGAAATGGGCTGGCAACAACCTAGGTCGGATCATGCTCGCCCACAATTAAACGCGGCCACGACTTGCAGCCGCAATCAATGGGAATGGCATTTAGGATTAGCGTCCAATGCCAATGACGATATTCGTGGGGATCAAGCAGAAGTCGGCATTAAGCTACCGCTCAACGTAAACTCCCACTCAGATCCAGAGCAGCAACAGGATGATTGGCACAGCGCACTGGTAATCAACTTGCAGAAAAACCTCGATGCCAGTAACGAATTAGCCACCGAAGTCTTCGGCATTTTTGGCAAAACCTTAGGCGATTCTGATGTCAGTCTCTATGCCAATTTAGGTTTTACCCATGAATTTAATCAATCAAACCAATTACTTGTTGGTATCGCGGCGGCGTATGAACTCAGTAGCCACCATCGCGTGATAGCCGAGATTTATCAAAAAGAATTGAGCGAGACTACCTATCAGTTCGCTTATCAACACACACCGCAACAACAGCTACAGCTGGAATTGAGCTTAGGCAATGCCCTTCGTGGCAACGCGCTGCAACTTGGCGCAGACATCACCTTTTACTTTGGTCACTAGATCGTTGAGAGAATGAACTATGAACATGAATAACAGCACAAACAACACTAAAAAAATCATCCATAACCTGCAAATGATTATCGAGCAACGCAGTGCCAGCGCCATGGCTGAATTAGCCGAAAAACGCCACCCTGCCGATATTGCAGCCGTATTTAACGTCTTTAATCAAGCTCAACAAGTCCTATTATTGCAACTGGCCTCACCTAAGGTTTGCGCCAATTTGTTTCGCTATCTGACCGATGAATTGCAAGCCAGCTTAGTACAGCAATTAGATAAAACCACGCTTTCTGCGCTGCTGGTTCACATGGCAGCAGATGAACGTGCCGACCTCTATAATCTGCTCAATAAAACCCAGCAAGCGGCGATTTTACCTGCGCTCGCATTAGCCAAACGGGAAGATATGCGCACCCTCGCCGCCTATGACAAAGCTAAGGTCGGCGCGGTCATGACTTCGGATTACACCTTGCTCAATAGCCGCCATACTGCGGCAGAAGCAATTGATACTCTGCGTACTGAAGCAGCTGATAAAGAAACAATTTATCAAACCTATGTGGTGGACATGTTAGGTCGCTTGATTGGTACTGTGTCTTTAAGACAGCTATTGCTGGCGCAGCCGCACGAGCGAGTGGTCGACTTTATGAAACCCGATCCTGTCGCGCTCGATGCCAATGCCTTTCGTGAAGAAGCGGTGCAGATGATCGCCCATTACGACTTAATGGCGCTGCCAGTAGTCAATGGCAAAGGCCAGCTCGTCGGTATCGTCACCTATGATGATGCTATGGATATTGCCAGCTCACAGGCGGATCTTGAGTTCACAAAAACCGCGGCCATAGGCAATATCGACCATAACCTAAAGACTGCCAGCATAGGCTTACTTTACCGCAAGCGCGTGGTTTGGCTGGTAATCTTGGTGTTTGGTAATATTTTCTCGGGAGCGGGGATCGCGTTCTTCGAAGACACCATTGCCAGTTATGTCTCTTTAGTCTTCTTCCTACCTCTGCTGATCGATAGCGGCGGCAATGCGGGCTCACAATCGTCGACCTTAATGGTACGCGGCCTAGCCACAGGGGAAGTGGTTCTCAAAGATTGGTTATCTATGCTAGGGCGCGAGTTATTTGTCGCCGGATTATTAGGAGCCAGCATGGCAGCGGCAGTGTCCTTGCTAGGATTTTGGCGCGGCGGACCTGAAATCGCACTGGTTGTGGCACTCACAATGCAAATTGTGGTGATTATTGGCAGCTTGATTGGTATGTCTCTGCCTTTCTTACTGAGCAAGTTAAAGATGGACCCTGCAGCCGCGAGTGCGCCACTCATCACCTCCATCGCCGATATCATAGGTGTACTCGTGTATTTCAGCATAGCCACTGTGGTGCTCGACTTACCTATGCCATAGGCCTCAAAGTGAACCAAGCTAAGTTAACCTTAGCGTGGTTCACTTATCATTCGATAGTGCTAACCCATTTATGGCGAGGCATAAAAGCTTCAATAACCTTAAAAAAATTAAGAATAAAGCTTAAAGATCAGTTAATATTTCCACACCTGAATCGTTTTACTTTTTATTAACATTGCAGTATTTACCGCTGAGCCCAGTCACAGTAAGTCGATAAGCAATAGTGATAGTCCTAGCGACTTGAGAGGTTTTATATGTGGTTTAATTCCCAGCTCAAAGCTGAAAATCAGGCGCTTAAAGAGCGACTCATCCAACTAGAACGCCAACACCAAAATGAAATAGATGAACTGCGTGGCATGATCCGTGAAAATGAGACCATGCAGCAACAGTCGCGCCAAAATGCAGACCACTACACTGAAGTGATCGCCTGCCAAAACCTAGGCGGAGATATGCTTAATGCCGTGCGCGAAGGCTTAGCCAACAGTGCCGAATTGCTCTCAGCAGAACAAGAATCACTGTCTGAACTCAATCACGTTTTTGACCAAACCCGTGTGGCCATTGCCAATTTAGGCACTAGAGCGACTTATATTAATGATCAAGCATCGAACAGCATGAAAGCTGTCACAGAACTCGATGCTACGACCTCTTCAATCAATCAATTTGTCGCGGCAATTCAAGGAATTTCAGAACAAACAAACTTGCTGGCATTGAACGCCGCCATTGAAGCCGCCCGTGCAGGCGAAGCGGGACGGGGGTTTGCCGTGGTGGCCGATGAAGTGCGCCAGCTTGCAAGCAAAGCCCATGAAGCCAGTAGCCATATTGAAAAACTCGTGAAACAAATCGTCGCGCAAGCGGCTGAAATTAAAGAAATTGTTCATAATAATCAAAGTAGTGCCGTTGATGTAGCCACCTCCTCAACCCAAATTGGTCAAGTCGTTGAAGATGTCCTGCAACGCTCAAAACAAATGCAGCACGTTATCCATAACGCAGCCACAGCGTCATTCTTGAATACCACTAAGCTCGACCACGCAGTCTGGAAAAGTAGCGTTTATCAATTAATTGAAAAACCACAGCATAACCACAATGTGAACTCACACACTGAGTGCCGCCTAGGGCAATGGTATTTCAAAGGATTTGGTGCCGAGAATTATCAGCATTTAAGTAACTTCAAAGCATTAGATGCACCACATAAAGCGGTACACGAGGCAGGAAAAGCGGCGCTCAATGCGAGACAAAAAGGTAATTTGCCTGAGATGGTCAAACAACTGCACTCAATGGAAGACGCCAGTATGCGTGTTGTGCATTGCATTGATAACCTTATGCGAGATGTATATCGAGCGTGATATATAGGCACAGAAAGATAAGCTATCACCCATAAATAAGCCTACCTAAGAGCGCCATACTCGCGCTCTTTTTTTATCGTTCAAAACGGTATAGTAAATTTAATCTTAGAAAATGAACCCCTAGCTATACTTGATTTAAGCACAGCCTTCATCTTTAATCGTTTCAAGAGCAAGCAGTGAGACTCAATTATAACATTCTAATTTTTAGGGTTATTAATGAAATTAGTCACAAGTTTATTGTTATCACTCACCCTTAGCAGCGCAGTTTCTCTTCGCGCGCAGCCGCTCAACATCTATACCGAAGAATGGTCGCCAATCAGTTTTTCTGTCGATGGCAAACCCGATGGTTTAGCTGTACAGGTAGTACAAGAAATTCAAAAGCGCATAAACAACCCAGATCCAATCAAGGTCGTACCTTGGGCTCGCGGCTGGAAAATGCTGACCGAGCAACCTAATACTGTGTTGTTTACTATGACGCGCACAGCAGAAAGGGAGCAAATGTTTACTATGATTGGGCCTGTTGCTGTCGGCACGACTAATTTTTATGCCTTAAAAAATAGCGGTATAAAAATAACCACTATAGAGGATGCAAAGACAGCTAAGGCAATTGGTGTCTATCGTGCCTCGGTGGAAGAACGCCTATTGCTCGAACTGGGATTTACGAATGTTGCGGCCTCATCCGAGCCCTTATTGAGTGCCAAACAATTGATGAAGCAACGTGTCGATCTTTGGTGTAATGCCAATCTCACCGCGCCGAGTATTCTGTCGGATGCAGGCGCGAGCATTGATGATGTAGAGTCACTCTTCACGATTAGTGCTAATCATCTTTACATTGCCTTCTCACAAGGCACGCCCAATGATGTGATCGAACAGTGGAAAAACAGCCTAGAAGCGATAAAAGCAGATGGCACCTTCGCAACGATTTACCGTACTTGGCTCCCCAACGATGCGCCGCCCATGCAAACCGAACGTATCGGGTTTAGCAACTAAACCCATTGCTCTAAATTCTACGTGCTAAGTGATGAGTGCTGAATGCTGAGTTTTATGACTATTAAGAAAGCACTTAGAAAGGACACTCACAAACCCAGTCAATACGCTCACCCGTGATAGGATGATTAAACGCTAAGCAGGTCGCATGCAGCATTAATCTGCTGCTCGTCGTATTAGTGATATCAGCTTCATCTGCATCAGCCTTATCAGTCACGCACTCACCCACGCCGCCGTAGAGATCGCACCCCAGTATTGAGTGACCCAATTGCTGACTGTGGATCCGCAGTTGATGGGTTCGGCCAGAAACAGGGATAAATTCGACCCGCGTGGCGAAAGGATCGGTTAATCGTTCCAGCACCTGATATTCACTGATCGCAACTTTGCCTGTGCTATGGCAAATCTTTTGTAGTGGAAAATGGTCACTATCTTTAGCGATCGGCAGATTAATCACTCCGCTGTCTGCGGCTAAATGCCCGTGGAGCAAGGCGGTATAACGCTTTTCAACCGTGCGCGCCTGAAACTGCTTTGTCAGCAAACCATTCACGCTTTTATTCAGCGCCACCAGCATGATGCCCGAAGTGCCAAAATCGAGTCTGTGCAACAAAGTGGCCGTCGGAAAATCCTGCACTAAACGATAATGCACTGAGTCGAGATTCAGCGGATTCTTCCCCGACAGACTCAATAATCCGCTCGGCTTATCAATCAGTAAAATGTCGCTATCTTGATAGAGTACGCGTATTTGCCCGAGGCAAGGCGGCGCAATAAAAGTATCAGCTTTAGCAAGGCTATCGGCAGGTGCAGACATAGTTTTCAGGCTACCTAAATGGGCAATAAAATGAGTTAAGTCATACTCAAATCAAACGGCACAACTCAATAAAACAGGCTAAATAAAATAGACCCAATAATTCAATAGAATAGACACAGGCCTAAATAATAAGGCCGCATAACCTAAGTTATGCGGCCCTCTAATTAACGACATTAACAGCATTAACGCTATGGCTTATTTAGCCAGTACGCGCAGATGCAGTTCTTGTACTGACGTCACGTTAGTACGGTCATCGGCGGCATGGGCCATACAAGTGGCGAATGCAGCATTCATGGTCGTCGTGTAGTTAACTTTGTAACGCAGTGCACCGCGGCGCAATTGACGAGAATCTTCAATCGCTTGGCGACCTTCGGTAGTGTTCACGATATAAGTGTATTCACCATTCTTGATGCGATCGAGAATGTGTGGACGCCCTTCGTGTACCTTGTTCACTAAACGTGGGTTGATACCCGCTTCGCCTAGGATAACCGCAGTACCATGAGTCGCATCGATTTGGTAACCGAGCTCAATTAACTTAGCCGCTAAATCGGCAACGCGTTTCTTATCGCTGTTACGCACAGACAATAATGCACGACCCGACTTAGGCACCTCAGAAGTCGCACCTAACTGCGCCTTAGCATAGGCTTCGGCGAACGTATCGCCCACGCCCATGACTTCACCGGTAGAGCGCATTTCTGGGCCTAACAGTGGGTCAACACCCGGGAACTTGTTAAAGGGCAACACCACTTCTTTCACTGAGTAGAAAGGTGGGATCACTTCTTTAGTGAAGTTTTGCGACGTTAAACTTTGGCCCGCCATCACACGCGCGGCGATCTTAGCTAAAGGCACACCGGTCGCTTTGGACACGAATGGCACAGTACGGGCAGCACGCGGGTTAACTTCAATCATATAGATTTCGTTATCTTTCACGGCGAACTGTACGTTCATCAGGCCGACAACACCGAGTTCCATCGCCAACTTACCGACTTGAACGCGCATGCGATCTTGGATTTCTTGGCTTAGCGTGTATGGCGGCAGCGAACAACCTGAGTCACCTGAGTGAACACCCGCTTGTTCGATATGCTCCATAATCGCGCCAATCACCACGATTTCACCGTCACATACTGCATCAATATCCACTTCAATCGCATCATCTAAGAAACGATCGAGCAATACTGGCGACGCGTTCGATACGCTCACGGCTTCGTTGAAGTAACGCAGCAAATCTTGCTTATCGTAAACGATTTCCATCGCGCGGCCGCCCAGTACATAGGATGGACGCACAACTAACGGATAACCGATACGCTCAGCGGCAATCACAGCGCCTTCAACCGTAGTCACGGTATCGTTTTCAGGCTGCTTCATCTCTAAGCGTTGAATCGCTTGCTGGAAACGCTCACGGTCTTCGGCGCGGTCGATGGCATCTGGGCTAGTACCAATCACAGGTACGCCAGCGGCTTCTAAGGCACGGGCCAATTTCAATGGCGTTTGACCACCGTACTGCACGATAACGCCCTTTGGCTTCTCGATACGGACGATTTCTAATACGTCTTCCAGTGTGACGGGCTCGAAGTACAGACGGTCTGATGTGTCGTAGTCGGTTGAAACGGTTTCAGGGTTACAGTTCACCATGATGGTTTCATAACCGTCTTCACGTAGCGCTAACGCCGCGTGCACACAGCAATAATCGAACTCAATACCTTGACCGATACGGTTTGGCCCGCCACCTAACACCATGATTTTGTCACGGGTCGATGGGTTAGCTTCACATTCTTCTTCATACGTTGAGTACATGTAAGCCGTGTCTGTTGCAAACTCAGCCGCACAGGTATCCACACGCTTATAGACTGGGTGCAGGTCGAACTTATCACGCAGCTTACGCACTTCGGCTTCGTTCACGCCTAATACATCGGCCAGACGCGCATCGGCAAAACCTTTACGTTTCAGCTTACGCAGTAAGTCGATATCCAGACCCGCCAGACCCGCTTCAGCGACAACACCTTCGAGCTGAACCAGCTCTTCGATTTGCACGAGGAACCAAGGGTCGATATTGGTCAGTTTAAAGATTTCATCTAAGCTCAGCCCCGCACGCATCGCATCGGCTATGTACCAAATACGGTCGCAACCAGGCTCTTTCAGCTCGTGGCGAATACGCGACATAGCCTCAGGTTTAGACATATCTGTGACAGGATCTAGACCGTTACGGCTAACTTCTAAACCACGTAAGGCTTTTTGCAGTGACTCTTGGAAAGTACGGCCAATCGCCATCACTTCACCCACAGACTTCATCTGTGTGGTTAAGCGGTCATTCGCGCCGGCAAACTTTTCAAAGTTAAAGCGTGGCACTTTAGTCACAACGTAATCGATAGCAGGCTCGAATGACGCAGGCGTGCGACCGCCAGTGATGTCGTTCATCAGCTCATCAAGGGTGAAACCAACTGCTAACTTAGCAGCGATTTTGGCAATCGGGAAACCCGTTGCTTTTGATGCTAATGCTGAAGAGCGCGATACACGTGGGTTCATCTCGATGATAACCATACGGCCATCTTTCGGGTTAATACCAAACTGTACGTTCGAACCGCCTGTCTCAACACCAATCTCACGCAGTACGGCCATAGAGGCGTTACGCATGATTTGGTATTCTTTATCAGTCAGGGTTTGCGCGGGTGCAACAGTAATAGAGTCGCCCGTGTGCACGCCCATAGGATCGAAGTTTTCGATGGCGCAGACGATAATGCAGTTATCGTTGCGGTCACGGACCACTTCCATCTCGTATTCTTTCCAACCGATCAGTGATTCGTCGATCAGCAGTTCACTCGTTGGCGATAACTCTAAGCCCTGTGAACAGATCTCTTCGAACTCTTCCCTGTTGTAAGCGATACCGCCACCCGAGCCACCCATAGTAAAGGATGGGCGGATAATGCAAGGGAAACCCACTTGATCAAGTACGCCATAAGCTTCGTCCATATTGTGGGCAATGCCCGCGCGTGGACAATCAAGACCAATACTTTTCATCGCTTTATCAAAGCGGCTACGGTCTTCAGCTTTATCGATAGCATCGGCAGTCGCGCCAATCATCTCGACGTTAAATTCTTTCAGTACGCCTTTGGCTTCAAGTTCTAATGCGCAGTTCAGTGCGGTTTGGCCGCCCATGGTTGGCAGAATCGCATCTGGGCGTTCTTTAGCAATAATGTTACGGACCACTTCCCAGTGAATCGGCTCGATATAAGTGGCATCGGCCATTTCTGGATCAGTCATAATGGTGGCAGGGTTAGAGTTCACCAGAATGACACGGTAGCCTTCTTCACGCAGCGCTTTACACGCTTGTGCGCCAGAATAGTCAAATTCACATGCCTGACCAATCACGATTGGGCCGGCGCCTAGGATAAGAATACTCTTTATATCTGTACGTTTTGGCATTGCTTCTCTCTTCTCCTAGCTTGCGTATTACTTAGCGTTCTGACGTTTCGTTACAAGACGATAGTGTTCGATTAACTCGATAAAGTGATCGAACAGCGGGGCGGCATCGTTCGGGCCTGGGCTCGCTTCAGGGTGACCTTGGAAGCTGAACGCGGGCTTGTCCGTCAGATGGATACCTTGGAGTGAACCATCAAACAGCGACTTATGCGTCACCTTAATGTTGGCGGGTAAGGTCGTTTCATCGGCAGCAAAACCGTGGTTTTGGCTGGTGATCATCACGTTACCTTTCTCGATATTGCTCACTGGGTGGTTTGCACCGTGGTGACCAAACTTCATCTTCAAGGTTTTTGCACCTGAGGCCAGCGCGAGTAGCTGATGACCTAAACAGATACCGAAAATCGGCGTGTCGGTTTTCAGAATGTGTTGAATCGCTTCAATCGCGTAATCGCATGGCTCTGGATCGCCAGGGCCGTTCGAAAGGAACACACCATCGGGATTCATCGCTAACACTTCGGCGGCTGAAGTTTTAGCTGGCACTACGGTAACGTCACAACCGCGGTCCACTAACATACGCAGAATATTTTGCTTAACGCCGTAGTCGTAGGCTACTACTTTGTATTTAAGCTCATTTGCTGGCGTATCTTCTGGTAAGCCGCCCACTAAACGCCAGCTACCTTTACGCCATGGATAGGCAGTTTTGGTCGTGACTTCTTTAGCGAGATCCATGCCTTTTAAACCGGGGAAAGCTTTGGCAGCGGCGAGCGCTTTTGCTTCATCTAAGTCTGCACCTGCCATAATACAACCGGCTTGAGCACCTTTTTCACGGAGAATACGAGTTAACTTGCGGGTATCGATATCTGCTATGCCAACGACATTGTTCGCTTTGAGATAATCACTTAAGCTTTGTTGATTACGGAAACTACTTGCGATGAGCGGAAGATCACGAATGATAAGACCACAAGCGTGAACCCCATCGGATTCAATATCTTCATCATTGGTACCAGTGTTGCCTATGTGTGGGTAGGTTAATGTTACAATCTGGCGTGAGTAGGATGGATCAGTTAAAATTTCTTGGTATCCTGTCATGGAAGTGTTAAAAACAACTTCACCAACAGAGAGACCATCGGCACCAATTGCTGTGCCAGAGAATACAGTTCCATCTTCGAGTACGAGTAAGGCAGACTTTGTCAACGCGACCTCCATAAAGAGCCAAGCCACTGAAATATAATGTTTTTATGTTATTTTAAGATACCAATTTCCGCTAATTTACGAAATTTTGACAAATTCCAGCGAGTTTACAGTAAAAACGCGAAACCGTCCACCCACTGGTAACTGGGTGCAAAAAAAAACGCCATATCGGCGTTTTTAATATTAATGCAAACCTAAAACCTGCTGCATATCATACAAGCCCGGCTTTTGCTCCACGAGCCAGTGAGCGGCACGCATAGCACCATTAGCAAAGGTCATACGACTCGAAGCTTTATGGGTGATCTCTAAACGCTCACCGATATCGGCAAACATGGCCGTGTGTTCACCGACTAAATCACCGGCACGAATGGTCGCAAAACCGATAGTTTCACGGTCACGTTCACCCGTGATCCCTTCGCGGCCATATACGGCACATTTTTCAAGATCGCGACCTAAGGTCTTAGCAATCACTTCACCCATTTTCAGGGCAGTGCCCGACGGCGCATCTTTTTTGTGTCTGTGATGGCCTTCGATAATTTCGATATCCGTGTAATCACCCATGACTTCGGCAGCCAGTTCGAGTAATTTCCACATCAAATTGACACCCACAGACATATTCGGCGCCATCACGACCGGCGTTTGCTCGGCAAAGGCATTGATCTGTTCTTTTTGAGCATGATTGAAACCGGTTGTGCCAATCACCATGGCTTTCTTATGGCGAACACACCAATCTAAATGGACAATACTGGCGTCTGGCGCGGTAAAATCGATCAACACATCAAAATCATCGGTCGCATAATCGAGCGAATCCATGATCATGACGTTTAATTTACCCACACCAGCTAACTCACCCGCATCCACACCCACTAAACTTGAGCCTGCACGCTCAATGGCGGCACCCAGTAAAATATGGTCGTGATTGTAGGCCGCTTCAATAAGAGTGCGTCCCATACGACCACCGGCACCGACGATTGCCACTCTCACTTGTCCACTCATTTCAATCTCCTCAATCTTTCTTTGTATTCCATAAGAAAACGCCTAAGACAGGCTTAGGCGTTTTTTCAATATTAGATGATATCTAATAATTCAACTTCGAATACCAAAGTTGAATAAGGAGGAATCGATGCCCCCGCGCCGCGCTCACCGTAAGCTAAGTGATGTGGCACAAATAATTTCAACTTAGTGCCTACTGGCATCAGTTGCAGTGCTTCAGTCCAGCCAGCGATAACACCAGAAACTGGGAACTCAGCAGGTTGGCCACGAACTACAGAGCTGTCAAACACATCACCATTGATGAAAGAACCATGGTAGTGAGTACGAACAGTATCTTCGTAAGTTGGAGTAGCACCGTCACCTTGGACTAATACTTCGAACTGCAGACCAGAGTCAGTCACAGTCACGCCATCACGCTTAGCATTTTCAGCTAAGAAAGCATCGCCTTCAGCAGACGCAGCAGCAGCAGCTTGCTCTTGAGCAGCTTGAATACGACCGCTAATTTCAGTGAAAGCAACTTGCAGATCTTGCATAGACACAGCACTTTCTAAACCGGCAAACGCATCGGCTAAACCCGCTTGAACGGCTGGAATATCCACGCCATCAAAAGAATTGGCGGCCAGTTGCTCACCCATTTGACGGCCTACACCGTAGCTTGCTTGCTGTTCAACAGTACTGAATTTATCAGACATAATTAACGACTCTCAATTATCAGTGGAATTTTGCGCGCCAGTTTACCATAGTTCAGCGAGCTATGCTGATAAACTGACTGCTTATTTAACTAAGGAGGCTTTTTTACACACTTATTGCGTATTTATCCAAAAGCATAAATAGGTTAAGGACACATATCTCTCCACAAACGACAGCGAACACTCACCAAACGGGCACTTAGATCTTAAATAGACTTCAGCTTATTTCGGCGCCACACATTGATTCTTCACCTGCGCTTTAGCACTGGCATAAAGTGGCTGCATCTGTGCTTGCAATTGTTGTAGCTGAGCAATGCGATTACTGTTCGATGGATGGGTCGATAATAACTCCGGCCCTTGGCCACCGCCCACCTTCGACATATTCTGCCATAACTCAACACTCTGAGCCGGATTGAAACCCGCTCGAGCCATTAACTCTACGCCCATGATATCGGCTTCGCTCTCTTGGGCGCGGCCAAAGGGCAGAATAACCCCTACCTGAGCACCGAGTCCCAATGCCGACATATATAAGTCGCGATTCGACACACCACTCGCCCCTAGCGCTGCATCGGCAATCTGCATTCCAACGCCCGTTAACTGTCCACGGGAAACCTGCTCGTTACCATGTTGCGCCAACACATGCGCGACTTCGTGACCGAGCACAGTAGCAAGCTGATCTGGCCCCTTAGCGACCTTAAGCAATCCGGTATAAACCCCAATATGCCCACCCGGCAGAGCAAAAGCGTTAACTTGTTCAGAGTCAAACAAAACCACATCCCAGCGCTGGGTTTGGTCCGGCAGCACTGCGGTAATACGATTAGCGACACAATTGACGTATTGTGTCAGCTTTTTATCACTACTCACTTTTTGCTGTTTTTTCATTTCCTCGAAGGAGGAATCGCCCATCTGCTGCATTTGCGCCGCTGAATACAACAAGGTCTGCCCTCGCCCCGTTGGCGATTGCGTGGTCGCACAGGCCGATAATCCGAGCGCGACCGCCATACCCACTAAGCCTAAACGCATTGATTTCATGTGGCACTCCTTAAATCCCATGACGGGCGTGAAGATCTTTGAGCCAACATGGGCTCAACTAATGGAAAGATTTTACTGAGATAGACAAGATAAGCCAAATGGGATTGAGCATTCTGCTTGGTTTCATACTCTAAACCAACTGCTAAACCTGCAGGTCAATGGCTCATATATGGCTCATACAAAAGTCGGACTTTAACGTTCTAAAAAGTTACAGCTAGATTTTTAAGCCTACATTAGATTAATTTAGCTATCTGTCTTTATTGAATAAACTCTTTACCATCATGTATTTCATCGTAATCGCAAACCTATGTATAACTATTCTGTTAGTCGTTCAATTTAAAAATTTTGCTAAAATCCAGCGTCACGTTGAAAAGTATTATCCAGAAGAATGGCATAAAGCTTCGGCGAATCCGATGAAAATCCGACTCAGAACAGCAAGAAGTGCCTACATTCACGAGTCACTACAACATGGCTTTCTCTCTACACAAGATGATCCAAGGCTTAGTCAATTTACCCGAAATGAAAAACGCATTAGCTACCTTTGTGCTGTTATTCTTTTATGCGGTTTTGTTTTTGCCTTAGTTTATTAATACTCTTCTTTTAACAAGGCATAGAGGAACTCATCGCCCCACGCGCCTTTAAAGAAGATGTTTTTCACATAATGGGCTTCGCGCCTAAAGCGGAGTTTTTCGAGTAAGCGACAGCAGGCAAGATTTTGTGCATCGGTGATGGCAATGACTCTATGCTTATGCAATTCAATAAAGAGGTAATCCAGCAATGCGCTGACGGCCTCAAAAGCAATATGTTTACCTTGATGCTCAGGCGCAATCGTAAAGCCAATTTCCACCTGCTGCTCATCAATAAAATGCAGCGCCAGATCGCCAACTAATTGGGTCGGTCTTGTTCCCGACGTGCCAGTAACAATCGCAAGCTGAAACCAAGTATCAACCGCACCAAATTGCGCGTAATCCATCTTCTCGAACAACGCGAGTGCATCGCTATAGCTGTAATCCGTCCAGCTTTGATATTTGGCGACCTTAGGGTCGGCTCGATAGGCGGTAAAAGCCTCAAGATCCGCTCGCTGGAATGGCCTAAGTACAAAGTGCTCGGTCGTTAAACCGTTATTCACCACTTTATGAAGTGCTTTGCTTAACGCTAATGTCGATCCCATGACTTAGCTCCTTAATGTAAATAAGTCACTAAGTTACACCCAGAGCGAAAGTGATAACAGCGGCCAATGCGCTTTATTCTGTTATCAGTTTAGTGATTGAGGCACGCCAAGCTTGAACGCTATGAATAGCTTCAAACTCAGCGCTTACCTTTAAACTCTTTGGCGCTGTGCTTATTGATGCTACGGCGATTCGCCTGTTTATCCCGTGGTGGTCGCTTACGCTCAACTGTACTCTCTGTAGCGCCATCAGTGATTTTTTCACTCGGCTTATCCGTTACCGGAAACTCAGCCAATAATGCCAGCGGTAACTCCCGCGCGGTTAAAGTGCGGATCGCCGTTAAAGTTGCCATTTCACCGTGGCACACGAGGGAAATCGCCAGCCCTTTTTCGCCAGCGCGCGCGGTGCGGCCAATGCGGTGCACGTACACAGGCGCACTCATGGGCAAATCGAGATTGATAACAACAGGCAAGGTATCAACATGAATGCCGCGCGCCATCAAATCTGTCGCCACTAATACTTGGATACGATTGGCTTTAAAGTCGGCCAAGGTTTGGCTGCGAACGGTTTGCTCTTTTTCACCGTGCAGCGCGGCAACTTTCATCCCCGCTTTAGCGAGCCGTTTAGCGACGGCATCGGCATCATCGCGGGCGCTGATAAACACCAACACCTGCGGCCATTGATACTGTTTTAACAGCGCAATCAATGCCTGTGCTTTGCTGCCCTTGTTGACTAAATAGAGCTGCTCTTCGATTTCACCAGCCACTGAATTCACCTTGTGAGCTTCGACCCGTAGCGGCTTATTCACCAGTAGCTTGCCCGCCAATGTATCCAAAGCCTCGGGCAAGGT
This sequence comes from Shewanella sp. SM95, assembly GCF_025653595.1. Classification (NCBI taxonomy): domain Bacteria; kingdom Pseudomonadati; phylum Pseudomonadota; class Gammaproteobacteria; order Alteromonadales; family Shewanellaceae; genus Shewanella; species Shewanella sp. SM95. Next base: position 73,072 of record NZ_JAKKSE010000019.1, on the reverse strand, counting down.
GGCAGAAAACAACAAGATTTGCTTAAGCTTAGGCATAAACGCCATCAGCTTTTGCACATCGGGCCAAAACCCCATTTCCAACAGGCGGTCAGCCTCATCCAGCACAAGATGTTTTATCGAATCGAGGCTGACGTGGGCCTGTTTACATAAGTCCAGTAAACGTCCTGGGGTTGCCACTAACACCTGCGGCTTGGCTGCAAGTTCGGCTAATTGGTCTTCCAGCGCGACCCCGCCACACAGAAGCTGAATGTTCAACGAAGTCGATAACTGACTCGCCACTGTTTGCAGCGCCTCAGTCACTTGCAGCGCTAATTCCCGTGTAGGCACCAGCACTAACGCCAGTGCATTTGGAGGCTGTACAGACTTAGCGCCCTGCAACTGTGTTTGCTGTTGCAACAAAATTTGTTGTAGGAGTGGCAAACCAAAAGCTAAGGTTTTCCCGCTACCGGTTTGTGCTAAGGCTAACAAATCCCGTCCTGCAAGAATGGCCGGAATCGCCAATTGCTGCACCTTTGTCGGATGTTTAAGACTTGCAGGCAAGGCCTTAAGTAGCGCCGAATTTAAGCCAAGCTCAGCAAAAGTTAACGACTCAGGGGAAGAAGAAAGCTCGGGAAAGGTCATCACAACACCGGATCAAAACATGGGAGCGAAAGTTTACTGAGAGTTGCCTTTGAATACCAATGTTGTTTCGGCTTTTACGCAAGCTGTCGCTTCGGTGTTCGTTTTATCTTAAAAGTGACTCTAGCCGCATCTTTCTTATGTGTGCAAAGTTAACGCAGGTGATGGAATGGTAGATTTTAATCCCACAGCTTTCGTGAGCGCTTATGGTAGAATCCCACCCAATCAGCTTTATGAATGTGCAACACAACTCATTTGTTTAACTGAACGTAGTGGAACACTACCGTGATTAACTAAATGAGGAGAAAAGATTATGAGTAAGTTAAATGCCGAAGAACGTAAAGCCCGCGATAACGCCCGTTTTTCACAACGCGTCGATGAGCGCCGCACAAAAGGTGAAGACGTCGTCGCCTACGTATTAGGCAACAAGCTCGCGTTTAAGTTTCTGACTAAACCAGAGAGACACGAATTTAAACAAAGAGAAGCCGCACTTGAAGAAGAAGCCAAGCTTAAAAAGCAGCAAGCATTTCAGCTTAAAACCGAGCAAGAATTAGAGAAAGTCGAAGCCGCATTTACTGTTCCAGAAGAATAATAACTCTTAGGTTTCCAAACTTCGTTTGGATTTTCGAATCGAAATCAAAGTCAAAATCTACATCAACGTCGTGGCGCTTCGCCCACACCAGACCAAAAGGGGATCAACAGCAATCCCCTCTTGGATCACCCTTGCCGCCCCTAGCGAAGTTCATGCATTGGTTAGTGGTCTCATACTCCAACAAAAATCGCCTAACGGCTCAGATGGCACATCCATGTGCCCCCGAGCCTGCGCCATCATCCATGATGTCGCCACGGCATTTTTATCTCCGTATTTCGACAACTTCGCAGGGGAAGGTGAACTCCTGAAGTTGCAGTGTTAGCTGTTAATCTCAAAAGAGTTCTGCCTGTCCTATCTTTTTCCATATCTTTTTATAGTGTTAACTTATAATCTCTCATAAATTCAGTCTGTCCAATCATTTCAAAAATAACTACTCTAGCTAATGTCAAAGAAAGTGATAAGAATCTGACTTTCATAATGATTTCATTAACTACTGATTTACAGGTTTTCATGCTAAACGAGCTAGAATTTAAGCGTCGAGTGCGCTACGAAAAGAAAATAAATACCTTGGAAGAATTCGTACAATTTGTTCAAAATGCAGTCAAGAACAAGAGATTCGTGTACCGAGGTATGAACAATAGACAATATTTATGTGTTTCAAGCTTTTATCGTTACTATTTTACTGTACACAAGCCAGTAGTACGAGAAATCGTTTACAACGAAGGTGAAAATGCAGCCGAAATGCTGCCGGATATCTGTGCTGAAGATTTTTTGAAGAAGTCATTTGATATCATTGATGAATTTAACTCACGATTATTACAAATCGGTGCGATAGATAAAGAGTTATCATTTAGTGATGCTTGCTCCCTAGCCCAGCACTATGAACTCCCAACAAATCTTATTGATTTTACTTTTGATCCTGCTATTGCTCTTTTCTTCGCTTGTAGTGGCAATGATGATGTTGACGCAGTAGTCTTCGAAAGTGACATTTGGCACCCAATCAATGTATTGAATGCTCATTCACAACACGGTGTGAATGGCTGGTACAAAGACCCTGAAAAAGCTCATGCCGATATAGTACGCAGGCTTACTTCAATTGACAAAACTACAGGAATATCATTAACGACTCCCGAAATACATCAATCAATGTTAGAACACAACGAACGTATCAAGCGTCAGTCAGGTGTATTCGTCTATAATGCGGAAATATTCCCATACGACAGAGTGATGTACAACTTTTGGGATGAGCCATACTGCATTCCTGGTCGAATAGTTTATGTGATTAATAAAGCATTAAAACCCTTAGTCAGAGAGCATTTAGAAAGTATTGGGGTAACTTGGGAATATCTAATGCCCAGCGATGATGCGCACAAAATCAAACAGGCAGTAAAAGAAACCAAACTTCAATTTAATATTCCCGAGCGTTATTAATATTAAATTCTATTTTTTGATAGCAGTTTTGCAGAAAACACACAGGCTCAATTTAAAATCGCATCAAAAAGATGATAAGAAAGATCGGTAAAAGATCAGACTGGCATAACTTTTATGCCTTAATAATTTACAGATAACTCCAAAATCTAAGGAATAAACCATCCCCTCGGAGTTGCCGCAGGGCGAATAGACAAATTGCGTGAGTCTCGGCATGGATGCCGAGCTAGCTTTCGCAGGTGCAGGGACGCATCCTTCGGAAGCGATAGCAAATTTGGCAATGAGCACAAGGGGCTTTCAACTCCGTTGGGGGCGTCATGGAGCATCCAAGGAGGATAGGACGAGCAGTCCTCCTTGGTCGGGTGTGGGGTGAAGCCCCACGACTTTGACTTTTCTTTTAAAAAAGAGAAACCAGCTAGGTTTAAGTTACAAACAATCTCGGCTATAAAGCCAAATAGCAAAGCTGAACAATCAAACTAACATCAAACCTTTTAAGTTGTTTTTGCATAAAACAACCATAAAAAAGCCCCGCGATGTTAAACACTGCGGGGCTTTATTCATCTAACGCGCTGCTAACATAACAGCAGCGCCATCAAACCAAGTTAGCTATTCAGATCTTGAAAGAACTTTTTCACGCCATCGAAAAAGCCCTCAGCCTTTGGGCTGTGTTTTTTCGACTCACCTGTTAAGGTGGCTTCAAATTCGCGTAACAGTTCTTTTTGACGATCGTTTAAGTTAACTGGGGTTTCCATAACCACTTTGCAGAGCAAGTCACCTACCGCATGGCTGCGAACCGACTTGACGCCTTTGCCACGTAAACGGAACATACGGCCCGTTTGCGTTTCGGCTGGGATCTTCAGGCTGACTTTACCATCCAGTGTTGGCACTTCAATCTCACCGCCTAGGGCCGCTTTACTGAAGGATATCGGCACTTCGCAGTAAAGGTTGTTGCCATCACGGACGAAAATCGCATGCTCACGCACGCTGACCTGAACGTATAAATCCCCTGGAGGCGCGCCAAACTCACCCGCTTCACCTTCACCCGCTAAACGAATACGGTCACCCGTATCAACGCCGGCGGGGATCTTAACCGATAAGGTTTTGCTCTTTTCAACACGGCCATCGCCATGACACTTAGTGCAAGGATCTTTGATGATCTTGCCGCGGCCATGACAGGTCGGACAAGGCTGCTGCACCGCAAAGAAACCTTGGCGCATTTGAACTTGGCCTTGACCATGACAGGTGCCACAAGTGGTTGCAGAGGTGCCTTTTTTAGCGCCGCTGCCTTCACATAGATCGCAAGTCGCCAGTGTTGGGATACGCAGTTCTTTGGTTAAGCCTTTAACGGCTTCTTCCAGTGATAACTCTAGGTTGTAACGTAAATCTGAGCCGCGGGCCGCTTGGCGTTGACCGCCACCACGACGTCCACCGCCGAAAATATCGCCAAAGACATCACCGAAAATATCACCGAAATCGCCTTGACCACCACCGTAACCACCGCCACCGCGATTAGGATCCACACCCGCATGACCAAATTGGTCGTAGGCCGCTTTTTTGTCGGCGTCGGTTAGGATCTCGTAGGCTTCTTTAATTTCTTTAAAGTTAGCTTCTGCGGTTTTGTCGCCTGGGTTGCGATCTGGGTGAAATTTCATGGCCAGACGTTTGTAGGCCTTTTTAATTTCACGTTCGCTGGTGTCACGACTGACACCTAATACTTCGTAATAATCTCGCTTTGACATAATCTCATGCTTCTCAGCTGGTGTTGAACAAACGGGCGTTAGGGTTGCCCCGTAACGCCCGCCTAGAAATTAACGCTTTGAAATCAATCTATTTGATTGAAAACAAGTCATTATTTCTTGTCGTCTTTCACTTCTTCGAATTCAGCATCGACAACGTCATCGGCAGCAGCGTTAGCCTGTTTGCCCGCGTCGGCATTGTCGCCGCCTTGAGCTTGAGACTTAGCTTGAGCGATTTCCATCAGCTTAGCAGATGCTTCGATCAAGTTTTGAGTTGCCTTTTCAATGGCTTCTTTGTCATTGCCTTTGCTGGCAGTGTCAACAGCGGCCATAGCAGCTTGGATTTTCTCTTTATCTTCGCTTGGCAATGCATCACCCGCTTCTTCCACTTGTTTCTTAGTCGCGTGGACTAAGCCGTCAGCTTGGTTGCGTGCTTGCACTAACTCTTCAAACTTCTTGTCTTCATCTGCGTGAGCTTCGGCATCACGTACCATTTGTGCCACTTCTTCTTCGCTTAAGCCAGAAGAGGCTTTGATGGTGATGTTTTGTTTCTTGCCGGTTTTCTTGTCTGTCGCAGACACATGCAGAATACCGTCGGCATCGATGTCGAACATCACTTCAATTTGTGGCTGGCCACGTGGAGCTGGCTCAATACCGTCTAAGTTGAACTGACCTAATGACTTGTTCGCGCTCGCTTGCTTACGCTCACCTTGCAGTACGTGAATCGTCACTGCGTTTTGGTTGTCATCGGCTGTTGAGAACACTTGCTGCGCCTTAGTAGGAATAGTGGTGTTCTTTTCAATCAACTTAGTCATCACGCTGCCCATGGTTTCGATACCCAGAGACAGTGGTGTTACGTCTAACAGTAATACGTCTTTCACGTCGCCTGACAGTACGCCCGCTTGAATTGCAGCACCTACGGCTACCGCTTCGTCTGGGTTCACGTCTTTACGAGGTTCTTTACCGAAGAAGTTTGTCACTGCTTCTTGAACCTTAGGCATACGTGTTTGACCACCCACTAGAATCACTTCGTTGATGTCTGTTACAGATAAATCTGCATCAGCCAGGGCAACTTTTAGTGGCTCTAATGTACGGATAATCAAGTCTTCAACCAGTGATTCCAATTTAGCACGAGTGATTTTAATCACTAAATGCTTAGGACCTGTTGCGTCTGCCGTGATGTATGGCAGGTTCACTTCAGTGTGGTTGGTGCTTGAAAGTTCAATTTTCGCTTTTTCTGCTGCTTCTTTCAGACGTTGCATTGCTAATGGATCTTTACGCAGATCTAAGCCTTGCTCTTTCTTGAATTCGTCAGCTAAGTAGTTGATCAAACGGTTGTCAAAGTCTTCACCACCTAAGTGGGTGTCACCGTTGGTTGCCAACACTTCAAATGTTTGGTCGCCATCGTTGCTGTCGATTTCGATGATAGAGATATCGAATGTACCACCACCTAAATCGTATACTGCAACAATGTTGTCGCCTTGTTTCTTATCGATACCGTAGGCTAATGCTGCAGCCGTTGGTTCGTTGATAATACGTTTAACATCAAGACCTGCGATACGACCCGCATCTTTAGTCGCTTGACGTTGTGAATCGTTAAAGTAAGCAGGAACAGTAATAACCGCTTCTGTTACTTCTTCACCTAAAAAGTCTTCTGCGGTTTTCTTCATCTTTTTCAAGATTTCTGCAGAAACTTGTGGTGGAGCCATCTTGTTGCCACGCGATTCAACCCATGCATCACCGTTGTCGGCTGCAATGATTTTGAATGGCATGATGTTCACGTCACGTTGGACTTCGTCATCTTTAAAGCGACGACCAATCAAACGCTTAATCGCGAAGAATGTGTTAGTCGGGTTAGTCACAGCTTGACGTTTTGCTGGCGAACCGACAATGGTTTCATCATCTGTATAAGCGATGATTGACGGGGTTGTGCGATCGCCTTCAGCGTTTTCTAACACACGTGCTTTGCCACCATCGAGGACAGCTACACAAGAGTTTGTTGTGCCTAAGTCGATACCAATAATTTTACCCATGAGGTCCTCCGAAAAATTTCATTCAATCTAAATTTGTTTAGTTGGTTTTGATATGGGGCTAGACGGTTTAAATATCAAGTCCATCGTTGGCCACCTTCTCTGCCTTGATACCTATATTGGGACAGGGAATTTAATTACAAGGGCGAACAAAAAAATTTTCTGATTTATCTTTCTCGCATCTACAGCAGGATAAAATATCCAATCACATAAAATAGTCTTGCTTATCAACCAAAGCTGTTATTCAATCTGCCCACATTTGGCGGATGTTTATCCTAGTAAGGTAGCAGAGTGAAGTCTTCGAATTTAGCGTACGTGTATGGCATGGCGGCGGTCTTTCTCTGGTCTACAGTGGCCACTGCCTTTAAGATTGCCTTGAGTTACTACACACCGCTGCAACTGGTGTTTGTTGCCGTACTCACTTCGATTATTGCCCTTGCCGGAATCCTTGCTTGGCAAAAAAAGCTTTCCTTACTCAAGCAACAGTTTTTACACCGCCCCATGTTTTATCTGGTGACTGGACTCATCAATCCCTTCCTTTACTATGTCGTGCTATTTAAAGCGTATTCCTTACTGCCAGCGCAGCAAGCGTTGTCACTTAATTACACTTGGGCGGTATTACTACCGTTACTGGCCGCGCCTTTGTTAAAGCAACATTTGCGTAAGAGCGACATTGCTGCCGCGCTGATTGCCTATACAGGCGTGTTTATCATTGCTACCGGCGGCGATATCAGCGGCTTTAGTTTTGATAGCCCGCTCGGTATCGGATTGGCGCTGACCAGCACCTTACTCTGGTGCCTATATTGGATCGTCAACACCAAAGATCAAGGCGATCCCGTGGTGAGTTTATTATTGAGTTTTCTTATCGGCTTACCTTTTATTGCCGTCACCTTAGTGCTGACAGATACCCTACCCAGTTTTAGTCTTAAGGCGATATTTGCAGGTATGTATGTGGGCTTGTTTGAAATGGGCATTACCTTTGTGCTCTGGTTAATGGCGCTGAAAACCGCCACTCGCACTGCGAACATCAGCACTATGGTGTTTTTATCTCCTGTGATGTCGATTGGTTTTATCGCGTGGATTTTGCAAGAAACGATTGCGATGGCAACCTATCTCGGCCTAGCCTTTATTTTATCGGGGATGATGTTGCAGCAACTTCTGCCCCGTTATATTGAGCGTAAAAACAAGATAAGCACAAAGCTAGCGGAATAATCGTTGAGTAGCAGCCTTAAATAATGTTAGCTCACGGCAATGAGCCAATTAAAAGAGCTGGCTAACATTTTAAGCCAAGATTAAGCGCTAATATCTCCCATTTTGTGAAGGAGTATAAAATGACCCCGGCCGTCCGATTGGCGAAAAAAGCCAAGATCGCGTTTGATATCTTAGAGTACAGCCACGATCCACACTGCGCCGCCTACGGCGAAGAAGCCGCTAACACCTTAGGGCTCGAACCCGCGCAAGTATTTAAAACCCTTTTAGTTGCCATCGACAAAGCTCATGCGCCGATTGCCGTCGCGCTCGTGCCCGTCGATCATCAGCTTAATCTAAAAGCCGTAGCTAAATGCTTAAGACAAAAGAAACTACAAATGGCCGATGCCGACCTAGCACAAAAATCCTCAGGCTATCTGGTTGGCGGTATTAGTCCCTTAGCGCAAAAGAAACAATTGCCAACCTTGATTGATGCCAGCGCTCAAGGCTTCGATAGAATCTATGTGAGCGCCGGCAGACGCGGTTTAGAAATAAGCTTAGCGGCAACAGACTTAGCCCTGCTTTGCAAAGGCGAATTTGCCGATATCAAGACGCTTTAAGCTATCCAGGCCACATTTAAGCACAAGTCATTCGGCGTTAAGTAAGCAATTCACTTTAAGTTGTACGCGCTCATATTAGATAAATGATGAACAAGGCTCAAACGGCAACAAACTGGCCAGCGTACTGAGTCTAACAATGGAAAGCGTTTGATAAAGCCGAGATATCCGTCTATAAATTGTACTGAGGTACAAATCGACTAAGGATAGTCAGATGGAAAAATCAACCCAATGGAATCCAGAAAATAGCATCAGCCCTATCAGTTGGTGCGCCATGCTACTCTGCATCGCCTTATTTATTTATGAGCATTTCTGGGGAAACAGTTTTACCACTATGGTAGTCATGCTCTATTGCAGTTTTATGCTGCCTTCGGTTTTACTCACTCGCAGAGTACAAGAAAAGTACTTTATTTATACCTTGGAATACATCAAGGCCTTTCGTAAATTCACTGTCGTTATGTCAACGATATTTTTCTGTATCTGGTTACTTGCTACTTATACCCCGCTCACCATAAGCAGCTAAACTCGTTAGCCAAACACATTGATGTCGCTATTCAGTTGGATACCGCAAACAAAAAAGCCGTCAACGTAGTAAGTTAACGGCTTTGGGTTTATCGGTATTTACCGCTAAACACGACTGGTGTAATCACCCCAAGCTAACCACTTATATGTGGTTAATGCCTCAAGCCCCATTGGACCGCGAGCGTGCAGTTTTTGCGTGCTCACAGCCACTTCAGCGCCAAGACCAAACTGACCGCCATCGGTAAAACGAGTACTGGCATTCACATACACGGCGGCTGAGTTCACTTCATTCATAAAGTGTGCCGCTGCATGAATATCATCGGTCAAAATGGCTTCCGAATGGCCGCTAGAATACTGGCGAATATGGCTAACGGCGGCATCGATATCGCTCACGACTTTAATACCTAAGGTTAATGACAGCCATTCAATACCAAAATCCTCAGACTTAGCAAGCGTCACATCAAACCCTAAACCATGCAGTAGACTAAGACTTGTATCACAAACTGAAAAACGCACGCCTAGACGATGCAGATATTCGGCAATTTGCGGTACAAAGCTGCTGGCTACGCGCTCATCCACCAGCAAGGTATCAAGAGCATTGCACACAGTTGGACGCTGCACTTTGGCATTAGCGATTACGCCTAAGGCACGCTCAAGGTCGGCATTTTTATCGACATATAAATGGCAAATACCTATGCCACCTAAGATCACCGGAATGGTCGCTTGCTCGGCACATAGGCGCTGCAATGCTTGACCGCCGCGCGGCACTATCATGTCGACATATTGATCGAGCTTTAGTAAACCTGTCACTAGGGCTCTGTCTGAAGAATCAATAAATTGCACCGCATCTATGGGTAAACCTTGGGCGACAATCGCGCCGCGGATCACTTCGCTGATAAGCTTATTCGATTCAAGGGTTTCTTTACCGCCACGAAGGATCACCGCATTACCCGTTTTAAGGGCAAGTACCGCGATATCGACAGTCACATTCGGGCGCGCCTCGTAGATAACCCCAATCACGCCCAGCGGTACGCGGCGACGAGTCAACCTTAAACCGTTATCTAATAACTTGCTGCCAAACTCTTCGCCCACGGGATCAGCAAGGCGGATCACATCACTGATATCACCTATAATGCCCGCTAAACGTGCATCATCGAGCAACAATCTGTCGATCATCGCCTCAGTTAATCCATCGTTCTTAGCGGCGGCAACATCTTTAGCATTAGCCGCTAAAATGGCGGCGGAGTTTGCCGTTAGCGCATCGGCAATAGCTTCGAGTAAGTCAGCCTTTTGGCTCGCCGTTAAGTTGGCTAAAGCATAACTGGCCTGTTTGGCATTTTGGCCAAGTTGCTGTAAATACTGATCTTGATTCATTTGACTCAAAATAGACCTCGCTTATAAGACAACCATGTCGTTGCGGTGCACTATTGCGTCACCATAATCGTAACCAAGTACAGACTCGATCTCGTCGGAATGCTTGCCCGCAATCAAACTCAGGGCTTGGCCACAGTATCGTGTCATCCCTTTAGCAATCACTTTACCTTGTTGATCAACTAATTGTAGCGTCGCACCACGTTCAAACTGACCTTTAACGCCTACGATACCTTTAGACAATAGACTGCGGCCCTTGTCAGTCACGGCTTTGACCGCGCCCGCATCAAGCACTAAAGAACCTTGAGTTGCAGGTCCCGCTAGAATCCACTGTTTGCGGCTTTCGAGCGGGTTTTCGATGGCACTAAAGTGAGTACCGACGGACTCTTTGGCGACCACTTTTTTGATCACATCTGGGTGATGGCCAGAGGCGATAACCACTTCGATGCCAGCACGGCGAGCAATATCCGCCGCTTCCAATTTAGTCGACATACCACCCGTGCCTAAACCCGATACAGAACCGCCCGCCAGCATACGCAGACTATCGTCAATCTTCACCACCTGTGAAATTAACTTAGCGTTCGGGTTAGTACGTGGATCCGCATCGAATAAGCCCTTTTGATCCGTCAATAAAATCAATAAGTCAGCATCGCATAAGAGTGCTGCGCGCGCCGATAAATTGTCGTTATCGCCCACTTTAATCTCATTGGTAGCAACGGCATCGTTTTCATTGATGATCGGCACAATATTATTGGCCAACAAGGCATTGAGCGTGTCGCGGGCGTTAAGGTAACGCTCCCTATCCTGCAAGTCGGCACGGGTCAGCAGCAATTGGCCCACATGCAGCCCATAAATACTAAAGAGTTGTGCCCAAGCGAGGATCAACTGACTTTGCCCGACAGCGGCTAACAATTGCTTATTGGCCATAGTGTCGGGCAGCGTCGGGTATTGGAGATGTTCACGCCCAGCGGCAATTGCCCCTGAGGTGCATAATACGACTTCGACCCCTGACTTCATCAGTGCGGCCATTTGACGAGCAAGCTCAACCATGTGGGCTTTATCTAGCTGTTTACTGCCAGAGGTAAGCACACTCGTCCCTAACTTCACTACCACGCGGCGATACGCAATCTCACTTAAGTTCATTATTCATTTGTAACAAAATAACCGAACAATCCTTATACCTAATCCGCTGAGTAATTGGTAGCAAGGAGTTATTAACTCGAGATAAATTTTCGTTTTTGCTTAGAATCGCGCATTAAAAAGGGCCATCGATTAGATGGCCCTCAAAAATGTAAACAATCTACGTTGCGAGTTTTTACTGTGCAGGTGAATTAATCGACAGCATCAACCATAGACAAACTTAGCTACAAACAATGCGGCTAATACTAAAATGCCCACATTAAGATCGCTAAAGCGACCTGTGAGTAATTTGATTGCTGCATATGAGATGATCCCAAAGGCAATGCCCGTCGCGATAGAAAACGTTAGTGGCATTAATATACACACCACCAACACAGGCGCGGCTTCAGTCAAATCTTCCCATTCGACATGCACCAGTCCCGACATCATCAAAATCGCTACATAAAACAGTGTGCCCGCAGTCGCATAAGCCGGGATCATCCCCGCCAATGGCGATAAAAATAACGCAGCAATGAAGAGTAATCCCACCACAACGGCCGTTAAACCAGTACGACCACCTGCGCTCACACCCGCAGTGCTTTCGATATAACTTGTCGTGGTGGAAGTGCCAAAAGCCGCCCCCGCAATGGTTGCTAAACTGTCAGCGGTCAAGGCACGATTCAGACGTGGTAAACGGCCTTTATCATCGAGAAAACCACCGCGCTGTGCAACCGCCACTAAGGTGCCAGAGGTATCGAAGAGATCCACAAATAAGAAGGCAAAAACGACTGATAGCATAGTTACTTCAAATACTTGGGATAAATCCATCTTCATAAATGTAGGTGCGATTGAAGGTGGCATTGATACAATGCCCTGATACTGCACATCACCAAACACTAATCCTAGACCAGTGATAATCAGAATGCTGGCAATCACCGCCGACTTCATTCCCCGCTGCACCATAGCAATAATGAGGAAAAAGCCCAGCACAGCCATAACCGCCGGAAATGCCGTGATATCGCCAAGTGTCACTAGCGTAGCAGGACTTGCCACCACAATACCGGCGCTCTTAAGGCCAATCAGAGCAAGGAACAAACCAATACCTGCAGCAATACCGATACGTAACGACATGGGAATACTATTTACAATCCATTCTCGAATACGCACTAAGGACAAGATTAAAAAGCAAATTCCCGACAGGAACACTGCGCCTAACGCAGTCTCCCAGCTGTAACCCATTTCACCCACGACTGTGTAGGTAAAAAAGGCATTAAGTCCCATACCTGGAGCAAGCGCAATGGGATAATTCGCCATCAACCCCATAACCAAACAGCCGACAGCCGCCGCCAAACAGGTCGCCACAAATACAGCACCATGGTCCATGCCCGCATCGGCTAACATCATTGGGTTCACAAAAATGATGTAGGCCATCGTCATAAATGTTGTCAAACCTGCGACCGCTTCCTGCTTGAGGCTCGTTTGATTTTGTTTCAGTTTGAACAGTTTTTCTAACATGGAACAAGGTTCCTTTTTATTTTAAGTATGTAGGGTAGTTAGATGTAAACACTATGTAGCGTGATGACATTTGCAGCCGATTATAGGGAGTTTAGGCTGGTCAGGCCAGAAAATTGGCAAAGGAGTAACGAAGAGAAAATGCTCAAATATCTATGCAAACGAATGCAATATCCTCGGGTGAGACTCGCGTTGAAGGTTAAGCATAAAAAATGAACATATTATGAACAAGATGATTCACTCGTTAACGATCAATGCTGATTTGTAGCCATAAACAGCCTACATAAAGAGTAGCAAGAATATATACAGCAGAAATAACTAAATTCAATTTCCACAGACTCAACCAAAAACGCCCTTTAAAATAGGTACGTAGCCTTACTTCTGATTTGCATAATGTTAAAGAAGAAGGTACCAACATTAACGCAGAACAGCTAAAGGCTGGTAATACCATAAAAATCATGCCTAAACCCGCAGCCCCAGCAGAAGCTTCAGATGTTTGACCGTCAATAGATGCTAGCGTTATATATCCCAAAATGACGCCTGCGATGGCAAGAATAAAACCTAACAGTTGAAGAGTTCTCAAATTCGTCCTTGGTAACAAACAGCGTTTAAATTGACTTATCGTAAAATCCTATCAGCTCAGCGATTTCGCTTAGATGGGTATCGACCCAAGCGCTGCTAATCGGCCCCCAGGTGACTATGCGGTAATAACCTGAATTGTTACGGCTGCCTTCCTGCACAAACTCGACTCGAATACCTATATCCTCAAAAGCTGCGATAGCATCCTGTAAAGTTCGGCGAGGCATTCCGGTTAACTTATTGAGTGATAATAGATTATGGCGGTCATCATCCATTAAATGCGCCAAATATAACTTACGCAGAAACGCCTTATTTTGCTTTGAAACCTGTTGGGATGCTGGCATTGAAAGTGACATAAGATGACCTGTCTGGAAACAAAAGTAATTATCATCAAAACTACTTTATATTCAGTCAATAAGGCAATAGCCAATACTAAATACTTACGGTTCGCGACAAGATCATCAGATAACAAATCTGCACTTAAATCAAACGAAACGACTTGTCATCCTCCCCCAACAACTGTTATTTCTAATATCACTCAACACCTATGAAGAAAGGCTAAAATGAGCCAGACAATCACAGCAGACCAAATACTAACATTTTGGTTTGAAGACATTGACCCAAAGCTCTGGTGGATTAAAGATGTTGAATTTGATACCCAGATCAAACAGCGCTTCGAAGGTGTGCTACTTCAAGCCAAACGTGGAGAGCTTTCACATTGGCGAATCACGCCTCAAGGTCGATTAGCTGAGATCATAGTGCTCGATCAATTCTCCCGTAATATTTACCGCAATACGCCTGCCGCATTCGAAGCCGATGCGATAGCCCTAGTGCTCGCCCAAGAGGCCGTTGCCCAACGAGTCGACACAGCACTAAAATCCAAACAAGTCCCTTTTCTATTTATGCCCTATATGCACAGCGAATCGGCAGCCATTCACCAAGTAGCAGTAAAACTGTTTAATCGCGAAGCTGCGATAACAAACCTCGCGTTTGAACTGCGCCATAAAGCGATTATCGACAGGTTTGGCCGCTATCCACATAGAAATATTATCTTAGGCAGGGAGTCTACGGCGGAAGAAATTGCTTTTCTGACTGAACCGGGCTCATCCTTTTGAGCCTGTAATAGGTTAAAGCGTTAATGTGTATTTGATAAATAAAGCCGTGCTGAGTTCACAGACACACTACACTTACTCAAGAAAGTCATGGAATGACTTGGCGAGTATCAAACACAGTTGCAAGTGTATACCGCGGAGGTGTTGGTAACTTATGGCGCATAAACTAAATAAGCCAAATAGCTCAGTGGCTCGTCGTAACCGCTATAAATTAATGGGGTTACTCATCCTATGCGGCGCTCAGCTCGGCCAAGCGGCTGAAATTAAGATAGGCGTCAGCCTGTCTATCCCGCCCTATGTCATCCAAGCAACAAATAGCGGGATCGAACTCGAATTACTTAACCAAGCCCTCGCCGTTAAAGGCCATACAGCTTCTATCCACTACTTACCACTGGCGCGCACTTTCCATGAACTCAGGGAAGGTAAACTCGATGGCATCATCAACATCAAAGAAGGAATGATTAACAACGTTTTTTATTCCAACGTTGCGATAACCTACCAAAACTGCGCCATCAGCCTCGAGAGTAATCAATTTAACATCAATAGCATAAACGATTTAAACAACAAACAAGTCGTCGCCTTTCAACGTGCATCATCGTTACTGGGGGAAGAGTTTGCCAACATGGTTAAAACCAATAGTGGCTACCAAGAACAAGCGAGGCAAGTGCAGCAGGTTTATATGCTGATGAAGCGCAGGGCCGATGTCGTTGTGATGGATAAAAATATTTTCAAATACTACTTAAAGCAGGCCTATCTTGAGGGCAAACTCACTGAGAAAGACTTAAAACAACAGGCGATTTGCCACCAAATATTCCCACCTACAGAATACAAGTTCGCGTTTCTCAGTGAACAAATTCGGGATGATTTTAATGCGGGACTCAAACAAATTACCCAAGATGGTAGCTTAGTGGCTCTGCAGGAAAAGTATCGACGCCTGATGTCATTTGACAATGAAGCCGAGGCGTCGACTAAGTTAACAGAACCTAAAATGATCAAAAATGATTCCTACTAAACTTATCCCATAGTGTTATTTCACCACCAACACAGGGCACTTAGCGTACTTAACAATATCCTGTGTAACGTGGGGTTTTAAAAAGTCAGCTAAACCGCTGCTACCATGACTAGCGATAACCACCATGCCCACATCAACGGCTTCCGCTAAAATCTCATCAATAGCATCACCATGGCGCACGACTAACTTAATATTGAGCCCTTCGGTAAGGTTCTGCTGCATTTCCTGCTGCAAACTGTGCATTTTTGCATCAACGAAAGCTTTAAGTTCATTTTCCAATGTCGCGGGAATATCGACCGCAATACCATAACAATGGGCGCCACGGGCAGGGCTAGTCACATGCAACAACCGAATATCGACTTGATAAACATTTGCCATTTCAACCGCATATTTTAACGCATGGGCCGCAGTGGATGAAAAATCCGTAGGGCATAACACTTCTTGAGTACGCATAAGCTTATCCATCATTTGAGTTTTTAATTAAGCTAATTATTAAGGCCAAAATACCACTATTTTATAGCAGTTTGCTATGCTTCTTGCGTACCCATTTCAATTAATTATTCTTTATCAATCAAAAAGAAAGGACGCTATAAGCGCCCTTTGGATTTATAGAGTCAAAGCCAGTTACTTAACCACAAGCACAGGACAAGCTGCACCATTCGCCACCGCTTCTGAGACATTGGTGTGTAAAAAATGCGAAATCCCAGTTCGGCCATGGCTAGCAATCACTACCATGCCAATGTCTTTACTGTTGGCCTCTTCTAAAATTTGATAGACAGGATCGCCACGACGGATCAAGGTAGTGATAGGAAGCTCAGTATTCAATCCATCCAATAGTGCTCGCATTTTAGTTGCCGCCGCTTCCTCCATGCTTTTAGCAAGCTCTTCAGGGGTAATAGATAGAATCATAAAGTTTTCATCACCGATCGGCTGTTCAACCACATGTAAGATTTTTAGCCCTACATGGTATAGATTAGCCATTTCAATGGCATAGCTCAGTGCATGGGCCGCAGTTTCCGAAAAATCTGTGGGCCAGAGTATTTGACCTGTACGCATAATTTGTACTCCTTCTATGGCGCGAATGGATTGCTGGGTGAATCTTTACGGCGCTGCTATAACGCCCGATTTAGCGCATTGGCAGACCACAAACTTCATCTCACAACCTTAGTCTCTCAGCCAAGCAACAGCATCGCCATTATCAACAAAAAACCTTACCTCAGCAGGCGTAAACAAATTTGCCAATTTAGCCAACACTTCCTGCAAAGTCGTCTTACCGACGATGGCTATTTTCTCGAAATGACGAATATGCTTCACCCCAAGTTTGAGATCGTCCCAAGCAGCCTGTAGTTCCAAGCCTTCCAACTCGGTGACATCTACCAAGGCGAATATATCAGGATCTTTCACCCCAGCTAATGCAGACTCCAACACAGGCACCATCATTTCGTAGTCTTGATGAGTTAAGGTACCGATAGCTTTAAAGGTAACGAAAAAATCATCATCACCATAACGCTCAATACCAATCAAAATTCCGTGCTTTAACAATGCCATACATACTCCTTATGTAACAACCCTTGATTTAGTGTAAAAGCTAACGCCACAACAAGCCGTGATCTTGCTCAAAAATACACCAGATACCTTGCACCATCTCACTAAGCAAGCTAGGATAAACCGACTAATCAGTCGGTACTGATTTAATAAAAGACTCAATCGAGACGATTACTTAAATAAAGTACCGAATAAGACTCAGCCTACCATTTCCCTTGGAGCAACCACTATGAATATGGCCACCGAACACCTTAATACTTCGCCACTGACTCAGTTGCTCCAACGCCAACGCAGCAGTTATTTAGCGGCGCCGAATCCTAATTACGCTACGCGAGTGGAGCAATTAACTCGACTTAAGGCGGCCATACTGCAATTTCAAACACCCTTAGTCGAAGCCTTAAGCCAAGACTACGGCCATAGATCGATTGATGACAGCCTGATCTCAGACATTATGCCTGTCATCAACAACATCAATTACAGCTTGAAAAACCTGAAAAAATGGCTCAAGCCCAGCGCTCGCCATGCGGGCATCTTACTCGCCCCCGCCAAAGTCACAGTGCATTATCAACCTTTGGGGGTGATCGGCATTATCGTGCCGTGGAATTTCCCCGTCATGCTGTCAATTGGCCCGCTAGTGACTGCCATTGCCGCGGGTAATCATGCCATGCTCAAAATGTCTGAATTTACCCCAGCGACCAACCAAGTGATCAAACAGTTATTGGCACAAGTCTTCGAGGAATCCCACGTGGCGGTTGTTGAAGGTGAGGCGGACATTGCTGCCCAATTTTCTGCCCTGCCCTTCGATCATTTACTCTTTACAGGCTCGACCACAGTCGGCCGCCATGTGATGCGCGCCGCGGCGAATAACCTCACCCCTGTAACACTCGAATTGGGTGGTAAATCGCCTGTGATTATCGCCCCCGATATGCCGCTTGAGATAGCAGTAGAACGAATGATTTACGGTAAGTGTTTGAATGCCGGACAAATCTGCGTCGCCCCTGATTATGTGCTTTGCCCTAAAGCCAAGGTGGATGACTTTATCGCCGCCTACCAAGCTAAGTTTAAATCCATGTACGGTGCAATTAATCACAATAAGGACTATGGCAGCATCATTAATACACGTCAGTTTGACCGCTTGATGACAGTGCTCGAAGACGCTAAAGCAAAAGGTGCCCGTGTTATTTCGGCGACGGACGAAGCCATAGATAGCCAACATCGTAAACTCGCAACTCAGTTGATAACTCACACCAGTGAAGACATGCTATTGATGCAAGAGGAAATCTTTGGTCC
Organism: Shewanella sp. SM95; assembly: GCF_025653595.1. Taxonomy (NCBI): domain Bacteria; kingdom Pseudomonadati; phylum Pseudomonadota; class Gammaproteobacteria; order Alteromonadales; family Shewanellaceae; genus Shewanella; species Shewanella sp. SM95. Next base: position 54,801 of record NZ_JAKKSE010000019.1, on the reverse strand, counting down.
ATTGTTACCGATTATTAGCTACGACTCCTTAGATGAAGCGATTCAGTACATCAACCACAGAGCCAGACCCTTAGCGCTTTATGTGATGAGTTTCGATGAGCCAACTCAGCAAAAGATCCTCCAGCAGACCCATTCTGGCGGTGTTTGTATCAATGAAACCGTATTTCATGTCGCCGCCGACGATGCGCCCTTTGGCGGAATAGGCCCGTCGGGCATGGGGCATTACCATGGCAAGGAAGGCTTTTTGACCTTCAGCCACGCTAAAACGGTACTCAGCCGTGGCCGATTCAACACAGGCAAATTTGTTCACCCGCCCTACGGCACTTTTATCCAGCGCATCTTAATGAAGCTATTTTTGCGCTAGTCATTGGGGGATAAATCTTGAATAAACCATCAACAACACAACCCATTAAAACCATGACAGATAAACGCCAAGCTATTCTCGATACTGCTTTAGCGCTCTTTGTCAGCCAAGGATTTCATGGCACGTCTACCGCCTCGATTGCGAAACAAGCAGGTGTAGCAACGGGCACCTTGTTCCATCACTTCCCTTCTAAGGAAGCCTTGATGGAATCTTTGTTTCTTACCATAAAACAAGAATTTGCCGATGCCTTACTGTTAAACACCCATAAGGGCAGCGATCTTAAACACAATGCCCTACAACTATGGCAAAGTGCGATAGATTGGTCGCTGGATAACCCTGTCAAACAACTGTTTTTTCAGCAATATTCAATGTCGCCCATGATTGCCGCTAAGGTGCGCGATCAAGCGATGAATAGCATCTTAGGCTTTATTAGCGAACTCATTAAGCAGGGACAAATGATGGGGCTAATCGCCCATTATCCAGTGGAATTGATGCTAGAAAACTGCCACGGCCAATATCTAGCAGCAACCCGATTCTTTATCGATAACCCGCACTTGGGGACAGATAAAACATACCGCGATGCCAGTTTTGAACTGTTTTGGAAGGCCATGCAAGCGGACTAAAATAGCCTAATATCAACTGACTGCTGCAATAACTGCAATAAAAAACCGAGTCAGCTTAACTGGCTCGGTTTTCTTTTACGCTATCGCGACTAAGTGCTAAAGCAGAAGCCTGCTTTGCTCTAGCATCTAATACCGGCTTTCAGACACCTAGCCCTGACTCAACTCCTGGGCTTTTTCTGCTGGCTGCGCCACTTGAGTTGGGCTCCAGTAACCTTGTTTGATACCCTTATCAATCAGCTCAGCGACCGCCAATTCAATGGCTTGTAATACGCAAAACTGCACTGGCTCATTGGTAGTAAAACCGACTTCAGCCTCGGCTAATCGATTTAAACTCGTGTAACGGAACAAACCCGCACGCATTTCTTGGGACAAGACTCGTTTGCTGGTTGAGACCGACATCATAACTTTACCTGTGTGTACATCCACGGCTCGTAGATAAATGGTCACCAGATCTTCACGGTACATTTCAGAGGCGCCAATACCATAGTATTCGACCCCGCTACCGCCTGTGCTAGTGTTGGTCTCATAACTAATCACTCCACCTTCGAGTAACAATCTGGCGGTGGATAATACGGGCACTTCATCGCCCTTAGTACCGCTCTGTTTATTGCTGATCTTACGCTCGGTAAGCAAATTTTGTAGCCCTTCACGCTCAACGGGTGTAAACCATTTAGAGTCGAGCAAAGTCTGCATCAACATCGATGTTGCACCCTGAGTAACCGCGGTCGAAAATGAACTCACGTTAGCCTGCGGCTTATATTGGCCAGTTTGATCGCGAAAGGAATACACGGCCACAGGGATAGGAAACTTAGGTCCTGGTTGAGTTTGCAACCCACGCATCACCTCACTCAAGGGGTTAACCTCGGCAGCCGTGATATTTAAATCGGGTTTGGAGATCAGGCTACAGGCCGACACACTTAGCAGTAATAAACTCACTAACACTAGACGGGCCATTAGTTGACTCCTCCGAATGTCGGCATTTCAATCACAGTGACTTCACCGGTTTCAGTATTAGTAATAGTTAGCATCACGCCATTTCCCGTAGAAGCCACTTCAATCCGAAAATCACCTGTATCGTAAACACCATCGGTAATTTCACCATCAGCAACACCGCGGGTGATTGAGTTAATGATATTACGCTCTAGGGATTCTTTAAAACGGGTGACAAAGTCCTTCTCGGTCGAGGTAGATTTATTATCATTCTGGGCTTGAGCTTTATTTAATAAGAAAGCCCCATTTTGTGGATTGCCGCCAAAGCTGGGATTCACTGGCGTATAAATCAATTCAGTGGCTTGGCCACTGCTTGCCACACATAGCGTGACAAGAGCAAGTAACGTCCTGTATGTCATTATTATTATCCTAAAAGTCGTCCGATGTTCCTGAAAAATCACCTGTTATTGCATTGGCTCTGACTTGCGCTAAATAATCAATCGTAAGCAAAATCGCCTGCTCTGCGCTCTCTTTAATCGGATTTGCACGACGACCAAAATGGGTGGTGTAAATCCGAGTCCCGTTTACCTCTAAGGTTAAAACGGTTCCAGCTTGTGGAAACACTGTCTCATATAGAGTGACGTTAAAGCCTTGAGTAAAGGGCAGTTCGCGCCAATAGCTTGAGTAGTAAAAGCCAAAGTCCTTACCAAACCGAGTCAAGGTTCTATCTATTACTAAGCCACTAATTTCAATGTCGTTATCGGCAATAGTGATAGGGGAAGCCAGCAGCAGGAATGGACATAAAACGTAAGTAAGCAGACGCTGTTTTAACTGTTTCACTTATCCCTCCTTAACCTTTTTAATCGAACCTTAAAAACCGCGCTAACCTCTGTTAGAACAAGGTGAGTTTTAACGCAAATTTTCGATAAAACAGGTTAACAGGGTTAAAGATCTCCCGTCATTACGCTGGGGGGCAAATTAGCCCGAAGAGCTAAGGTAAAAAGGCAAAAATAGCCCATTTGGCTAATACGCCAAGAGGCAGTTGAGGATAGGAGTTATGCTTTAAACAAGCGGATAAGATAAGCAATAAAAAATGCGACTTAAGAGTCGCATTACGGTGTTTATTCAAAACGCGAGCATTATTGTGGTAACCATAGTCGAACCAACAGGCCACCGTCACTGCGATTATGCATGCTAATACTGCCATCGTGGGCTTCAATAATTTCACGGCACAAAGGTAAACCTAAGCCTGTACCCGATTGTTTTGTTGAGTAAAACGGCAGTAGCGCCTGCTCTAATACTTCACCAGACATACCTGCGCCGCGATCCTCAATCACAATACTAAAACCTGCACCATCCACTAAGGTTTGATACCGAATCGATAGAGTGACATCCTCGGGGTTTGAGCCAGATTCATGGGCGTTTTTAAGTAAATTGAGGAGCACTTGCTCCATCTGTCCTTGGTCGAAATAGCCATCGACCTCAGGTAACTCATGAATGAGTTTAAAGGGATAATGCTGAGTTAACTGGGCAGTAAATTGCGTCCAATTCACCTGACGCCGTTGCGGGAGCGGCAACTTAGCAAAACGGGCATAGTTGAAGATAAACTGGCTTAGATGACTGGTGCGATTCTCGATGGTATCGAAAATTAAGGTTAGCTTGGGATTATCGATATCTTTGGTGAGCAGTCGGCCGGAGTTCACCATAGAGGCGATGGGCGCGACTGAGTTATTGAGTTCATGGCTAATAATGCGGATGACTTTTTTCCATACTGCCACCTCTTGACGATTGAGCTCGCGGGTCATCTGCTTGAGCAAAATCAAGTTATGCTGTTGGTTATTCAATAAAAATTGGCCGCGACTTAAATACCAAGTTTCCACATCATCTTCACCCATGGCGAAGAGTCCGTTCTTTTCATGTTTAAGCGCTAAGGCCAATACTTCGGGCAAATCCACCAGCAATTCATCTAGGCTCAAGCCTTCCATTCTGCCCTTTTTATGGAATAGGTGACGCGCCGCATCGTTGGCGTAAATGAGCCGCTGATGATCGTCCAGTAACAACATCACATTGGGAGAACTTTGAATCACCTTATCCAGTAATAACTCCCGCTGGTAAATGTACTGCCTTTCTTGGCGCAATTTAGCAGCGCTATGGTTAAATAACTGCGCTAAGGTTTTGAGCTGACCTTCGCCATGTTCAGGAATACTCACACTAAAGTCATTATCACTAAAATTTAGCAAGCCGACTTCAAGGGAATCTAAACTGCGGCCGAGATGTCGAGTCAACCAAGCAATACCTAAACCACAGACAGCACAAGCGAGAAGCAACACGATCAAACCTTCACCTAAGGTCAAACTCGAGACACGCTCTCCCTTAGCTATATCAGCGGATATCGCAGGAGATACAGGTGCTTTGGGCGGTAAAATGGATAGCGGTTCTATACGTAAAGGCTCAACCACATGAGGAATAGAATTAAACAGCCCTTCTTTAAGTTGTTCTAACTTGAAGAGTTTTATTTGTAACTGCTCTTGTTTAAGTTGTTCAAGCTTTTGCAGCTCGGCTTTAATCTGCTCGGCCCTCTGGTGCGCTTGCATCGCCGCAGCCTCCTGCAATTGCTCACTATTGTTAAGGGCGAGTTCGATGGAGGCGACCGTTTTCTCAAGCTCCGCAAAATCGAGTTGCACATTCACATCAGGGATTTCAATCGTGTTAGACGTGGCAACAGACGAAGCATAGGGTGAGATATACTTCACCAAAGCAAAACTCAGCAAGACGCCAAAGGCGCAGCAAGCCATTGAAAAAATGATAAGTTTAGTTCGAATTAACACTCAGATTCCTTAATCGATAGCCTTTACCCTAGCATCTGCACTTAGCCTATGACTTATCTAAACCAAACTTGTCCATCCGCCGATACAACGCTTGGCGACTGAGTCCAAGCGCTTTTGCCACCCGAGCAATTACGCCATGATGCAGTTTTAACGCCGCTTCGATATCTTCTCGGCTCACGTCTATCGCCTCATTGGCATCTGACACTTGGGCACGAACAGACTCATGATAAAACGCGGTATTTACGGGGATGGAAGCGGGCGAATAAACAGGCAGAGGATCAGACTGTCTCAAGCCAGATAGCCGCGACTCAGATACAGCCGAAACACTGGAAGCAGATTTTATAACACTCGCAACAGTCGCCAAACCAAAGTCAGCTTCAGTCAACACATGGCTTTGCGCCAACAATACGGCCCGCTTACAGGCGTTTTCAAGCTCGCGCACATTTCCTGGCCAGCGGTGCTGTAATAACGCCTGCAACGCAGGTTTACTCAAGCTAAAATCGCTGCCGATAAAATGCTACACTAAAGGTAAAATGTCATCGGTGCGTTGATTCAGCGGTGGCAATGCCAGTTCAATCACGTTTAAGCGGTAAAACAAATCCTCACGGAATCGCCCTTCGGCGATATCTTGGGCCAGATCCGCATTGGTCGCACTGATCACCCGCACTTTTACTTTCTGGGTTTTATGGCTTCCTAAGCGTTCAAATTCGCCAGTTTGTAGCACCCGCAATAATTTCACTTGCCCAGACAAAGGTAAATTGCCAATTTCATCTAAAAACAGCGTGCCGCCGTCTGCCGCTTCGAAACGGCCAATACGCGCTTTAGTCGCGCCAGTAAAAGCGCCCGCCTCGGCACCAAACAGCTCGGCCTCTAATAAATCCATCGGCAAGGCGCCGACATTAACCTTAATAAAAGGTTTGTTTTTTAAGGGTGAATTGGCGTGGAGAATATCGGCAAGCTTGTCTTTACCCGCGCCATTGGGGCCAGTGATCAAGACCGACACATCGGAGCGCGCCAGTTGCAAGGCTAAATCAATGCAACGCTGCATAGCACCGCTACCAAAGACAATACCGCAGAGATCCGCATCGGCGATCGCCACTTGGCGTTGATGATTCACCCGCTCCAAGCGGTGGTTAGCACGGGAGAGTTTATAAAGCGCAATCAGATTAGTGATGCTATTGAGTAGCTTAGCGTCATCCCAAGGTTTGCCCATATAATCGGCGGCGCCCGCTTTGACTAATTCAACTGCCGTTTCGAGCTGGGTCCATGCCGTCATCAAAATAATCGGCAAATCCCCTTGGCGTTCGCGCAGGGCGTAAAACAGCTGCCGACCTTCCTCACCCGAGGTGGTATCTCGGGTAAAGTTCATATCTTGGATCACTAAATCCACATCTTGAGTCGTCAATAACCCAAGGGCGTCCTCTGGGCTATGGCAAGTCAGCACCCGATAATCATTGAGTTCTAGCATCAAACCTAGGGCTTGGCAGATGGCATGATTGTCATCGACGATAAGGATAGTATCCATAAGTGTGAGTGTTGTCCTAAGTAAAACTGTTAACCGTAAAGTAACAAAAAGTGCAATAACATCCTATTGTTATCGCACTTTTGTCGAGCTTTTATCGTACCTTGAGTAACATCAAATATTCCGCTATACGCTGCGAGTTGCGGTTGCTGGCGAAATATTTGCCGCCTTACGCGCTGGCAAGTAAACCGCTAACGTGGTGACAATAAACAAACCTGCCACAGTAATTAGTGGGTAGCTTAAGTCCAACATAGGCAAGCTATAGATTTTCATTAACTGTTGGCCTAACTGTATCGCTAACAAGCCGCCCAGCACGCCTCCCGCTAAGCAAATCAAATAGTTCTCCACGAGGAAGTAACTGATAATATCGCGCTTTTTAGCACCCAATGCGCGGCGGGTACCTATCTGCTTAGTGCGGCGCTGGATATTAAACATCACCATGCCCGTTAAACCGAGCGAGGTGATAAGCAATAACAACACCACCATCATAGTTAACACAGTAATCATCAATTTATGATCGCGATATGAACTATCTTTTAAGGCCTCGATTGACTTAAAGCCATCGAGCACTCGGTTTGGATTCTCCGCCAGCAGCGCTTTTTTTATCGCGTCTTTAAGCTCGGCGTGAAACTCAGGTTTGGCCCGTACCATGTAAGAACTGCTGCCATAATCCACATTTTGAATCACACTGTTTTCAAGGCTAGAACTGTCAATCCACGCGCCTTGCAGTTTTTCGACAACCCCAATCACAGTGATCTGCGCATCCTTACCCTCGTACAACACTTTGCCAAGTGGGGATTCATCAGGCCAAACGGCTTTAGCTAACGCGCTGGAGATGATCGCTAAGCGACTCGGGCTATCGAGACTGTCCTTTAGTTCATGGGGATAAAAGTTACGCCCCTCAATCAGCTTAATGCCTAAGGTCTCAATGGTGTGATCTGTCCCTAGATACATGGCAAATTGCGGTGTTGATTTAGCGCTATCTGGATCGGGGCCCAGATTTAAAGTGCTCGACCAGCCGCCACCGCTTAACGGCAACATATTGGTTGAGGTCGCATCAATCACATTGGGTAGCCCCCGCAAAATTTGCTGATCAATTTTGTTTTGCGCGGTTTTATCAATCAATGGATCAAAGTTGAACAAGCTAAAGGTCAAAACTTCTGACTCTTTAATCCCCGAATCTCGCTGCATCAGGGCTAAACGCTCTTGAATAATAAAGCTCGCATTCGCCACAATCGCCACAGACAAGATAATCTGAATAAGCAGTAAAATTGGGCCACTTTTACTGCGCAATAAACTGCTGAGAATAGGTTTAATATGCAACATAATGAGTCCCTTACTGGCTTTTAAGATAAACGCTAGGTTTAGTACGACACACTACCCATGCGGGATACAAGCCAGCCAACAAGGCTGTGCCTACCGCAATACTTGGGGTGATAATCCACATACTCGCCGATAAATGGGTTAAGCCCTTCGCGACCTCAAACTGGGCCGATAACCCATAAAGCGAAGCGTAGGCCCAAGCGAGTCCAAGCAAACCACCGAATAAGCCAATCATGCCCACTTCAACCATATATTGAGCGAAGATTTGACCACGGCTAGCACCAATAGCGCGGCGCACTCCCACCTCGGGAGCTCGCTTGAGGAACTTTGTCAGCATTAAACCTAATATATTGACTAAACAAACACTTAAAAACAGCGCACTCAAGCCAACCAAGATTTTATTGTCTTCGGGCACCACATGATTGTATTCAAGCCAAGTTGCCACATCGGATACTTTGACTGAGTCAGCGGCAGATTTATTATCCGTAAAACGGCCTAGGGCTTTTTGCTCCGCCACATAATTGCTGAGCCAAGAACGGTAACTGGCTACTGCGTCTTTATTTGGTAACTCAACCCAATACAGCAGCCACACTTTTTCAGAGTTAAGGCGATCACTGTAACTATTCATCGTCTCAAACTTCCAACCTGACGTGTTACCCCATATATCAAACTCTTCGATAGGCGTCAGCGAAAACGGCACAAAAATTTGTTCCGTGTCGTTAAAGGCACCGTTAGTGGGATCATAATATTTAGGCTTAGGATCCCAAGCATCAATCACACCAACCACTTGATAAGGTTTACGATTAAGATAGATAACTTTGCCAACACTGTTTTGACCCGCAAACAATTTTTGATTGAGTTTATCGTTAATCACCACTTGATAAGCAGGTTCAGTGTCGACGGATTTATCCCACGCATTACCGTACAAAAATGGCACGTCAAACAGCTTAAAAAAGTCACTGTCCGTCACCCGAATGCTTTCTAAAATAGGCGCAAAATTGGCATCCTCCGTTTGCACTGCCATCCCAGTGCGAAACATCGCAGCTTGGCGTTTAGGTAAGGTATTGTTGCGCAGATTCATCGCGTCTTGATAAGTCACTAACGAGTTTAACTCATCCCAAGAATCAGGGCCTTGGCTCCAAAGCTGTACCGCATTTAACTCATCAGAGCGTTCACCCGCAGGATTAAATGACATCATCTTGTACACGTTTAACGTAGTAATCGTGATACCAATACCAATCGAAATCGCCAACACCATCAACAACGACAGCACTGGGGTTTTCTTAATGCTGCGCCAAGCTAAATCAACATAATAAAAGAACATAATGCATATCCTTAACGGTCGGCGTTGGCGACAAGTTTGTCGATATCAGTCGCTGCAGTGATGTCACTGACATGTCGATGACCTTGATGATACATAGTAAAATCACACACTTGACCATCGACAATTTGAATGTTGCGTTGGGCGCGGCGAGCGAGTTCAGGATCGTGCGTCACCATAATAATGGTCGTGCCCGCTTGATTGATATTTTCGAGTAATTCCATCACTTGACGTGCCATTAGGCTGTCGAGGTTTCCCGTAGGTTCGTCGGCGAGTAGGAAACGTGGCTCCCCCGCCAAAGCACGAGCAATCGCCACCCTTTGTTGTTGTCCACCCGACAACTGAGTAGGTAAATGTTTAAGCCGTGAAGCTAAGCCCACTTGCTCTAATGCCTCTTGTACACGACGTTGACGCTCCTTGGCATTAAAACCACGATAGCGCAGCGGCACTTCAATATTCTCAGCTAAGTTAAGATCGGGAATTAAGTTAAAACCTTGGAAAATAAAGCCAATTTTTTCATTTCGGATAGTAGCGCTCTTGTTATCGCTCAAGTTAGACACGTTAATCCCATCGAGAAAATAGTCACCGTGGGTAAAACCTTCGAGTAAACCTGCAATATTTAAAAAGGTAGTTTTACCCGAGCCAGAAGGACCAGTGACAGCGACAAATTCGCCTTCATTCACCTCGAGGTTAAAATCGCGCAGGGCGTGGGTTTCTACTAAATCCGTTTTAAAAACCTTGCTCACATTCTTCATTGATAACATGTTAATTTCCTTTAAATAATCAAATCTATTTTTGCGCCTAGACTCTGCGTCTACACCTTAGGCATCGACTCATGTACGACCGTAATCAGCCAAAGAATGGCTCAACGACACACTCTAAAAACCACATAAAAGCGCCCAACATAAGGTTGGCAGTTTCGGTGGAAACCTCACCCACTTGGCGAAACTCATCCAAAGGATTGCTCCATTCCAACAAATTGAGTCCGAGGAAAAACCAGCTATTGGCCTCACCGATACTTAATTCCACCGCAACCACCAGTAATAATAAGGCTAGTACTCCAAACATTTTGGATGACATCAACACGCTGATATCAAATTGTTTATCACGCATTTCCGGCTCCTTTTCTTATCCATGTCGCAGCAGGTTTCGTCATTCACCTTGATCACTGCGCTGTTAAATTCATCAGATTGGTTGTTTAATAATTTACGAATATCGGTCATCAATGAATTCTGACCTGTTCGGCGTGATTAAAGGGGTCGACACTTGAAATAACCCACTCATCTCCGGCTTTGCCACCATCAAGCACTTCGACTTGGCTCAGGCTAGTACTGCCGAGCTTAACCTCACGACGACTGGCTAAATCGCCCTCGATTTGATAAGCCACATTACCCCCACCGCTGGTCATAAAGGCGCCGCGTTTTACCATAAGAACATTGGGTCTGTGCTCTAATAACACTCGGGCCGAGATGCGTTGATTCTGGCGCAGTGTTAGGCTGTCGCTTTGGTCAAATTGCACCCTAGCGGTCACTTCACGGTTACGCACTTCAGGGGAAATTGACGATAACTTGCCCATTAACTTAATACTGCCAAAACTCAACTCGACTTCCATGCCTAAACCCAGATCGTCCGCATAGGACTCAGGCACGGCTAACTCAGCCTCATAGGCGCTTAAATCCACGACGGTTAAAATCGGTTGGTTAGCGCTAAGACGGGTTTTCTGCTCGGTAATCCAGTTACCGATAATGCCGTTAACAGGTGCAACAATATTCAAGGCATCGACTTGACGTTCTAATTCACGCACCGCGAGAGTTTGACGCTCAACTTCTAGGGCTTTATTTTTAATTTCAAAGGTTAACGTATCTTTCGTTAACGCAACTTCTTGCTCTGCATGCTTAAACTTCAGCTTGGCTTTGTGTAAATCATCTTTGCCCTTTTCATAATCAATCTGGCCAATAAGCTGACTTTGAATCAGCTCCTCTCCGCGTCGGCTTTCCCTATCCGCCGCTTCAAGATCGACCGTTGCGATATCTAAGGTTTGATAAGCTTGTAATTGATCGCGTCTTGCATCCAACTTAGCGCGTTCTAATGCACTCTCCATGCCCGCTAATAGGGACTTGGCTTGCTCTAGCTGATTAGAGAGTCTTGGACTATCGAGTTTGGCGACCACATCGCCCTTATTAACAGTATCGCCAGGATTGCTGAGCAGAGTCACAGTACCTTCCTCTGTGCTATACAAAATAGGCGCATTGGCCGCCACGATTTTACCTGTGGTCGCCACATCACGGGTTAACGTTCCAACAAAGAGTTTTGCGGTAGTGATGTCGCTGCGGCTAAGGGATTTGCTAACACTATCAGAGCCTAAACTTGCCCACACTAAGGCGCTGACTAATAAGGCGCAACCGCCAATGATCAGCGGTAACTTAAGACGTTTAGAGGTCGATGGCACAAGTACTGTATCTTGGCCGCTAGTATCTTTAATCATGGCTTTACTCGCTTCCCTGTTGGAATCATCAGTGCCGGAACGTATCAACGGACACTATTGGAAATCTCTACCCTAGAGTTAGCAAAGCCTATGCCAAACAAGTAAAATCATTTACTTTCATAATTTTAATAAAAAATCGCAGATAAAAGTGTCCGCGGACACTGGGGCTTTTATTTAAAAGTGTCCGCAGCAGATTAATCAAAAGTGTCCGATGCTAAAAACAGTGACATAGTACGGGCCATGCGGCTAAGCGCTTCAATTACATGTCCTAACAGATTTATTGGCCGAAACAGCCGAGTTTCCCTTTACAGTAAAATCCTTGCCACATAAGATCCCGCCACCCTCGCAGCAAAAACGATCAAAAGACCAAACCCTATGACTACAATAACAATCACTCGCCCAGACGACTGGCATATTCACTTAAGAGACGGCGCCCAGCTTAAAGATACAGTGCGCGACATCAGCCGCTATATGGGCCGCGCCATCGTCATGCCAAACTTAGTGCCCCCCGCTATCGATACCGAAACCGCACTGGCCTATTACGATCGCATTAAAGCGCAAGTGCCCGCGGGCTCACAGTTCGAACCTTTGATGGTGTTGTATTTAACTGACAAAACTAGCCCAGATGAAATCCGCAAAGCCAAAGCTACGGGTAAAATTGTTGCCGCTAAACTCTACCCTGCGGGCGCGACGACCAACTCGGATTCTGGCGTCACCGATTTGAAGAACATCTACCCAGCCCTCGAAGCCATGCAAGAAGTCGGCATGCTGTTTTTAGTGCACGGTGAAGTCACGGATTCATCGATTGATATTTTCGACCGCGAGCGCGTTTTTATCGAAAATATCCTCAGCAAAATCGTCGCCGATTTCCCAGAACTTAAAATCGTGCTTGAACATATCACCACTAAGGATGCGGTCGATTTTGTCACCCAAGCCTCTGATAATGTGGCCGCGACTATTACAGCCCACCATTTGCTGTATAACCGTAACCATATGCTGGCTGGCGGTATTCGCCCACATTTTTACTGCCTACCGATTTTAAAACGCAATACCCACCAACAGGCGTTATTGGCCGCAGCAGCAAGCGGTAGCAAGAAGTTCTTCTTAGGCACAGATTCGGCGCCACACGCTAAAGATAAGAAAGAAGCCGCCTGTGGCTGCGCGGGTTCGTACACGGCCCACGCCGCCATTGAGCTGTATGCCGAAGCCTTCGAATCGGTGAATGCGCTGGATAAACTCGAAGCGTTTGCAAGCTTCAATGGCCCAGATTTTTACAATCTGCCACGCAATGCCGACACGATCACGCTTGTTAAAAAATCATGGGATGTCCCTGCAACTTACCCGCTGGGCGACACTAACGTAGTGCCGATTCGTGCAGGCGAAGCCATTGATTGGCAGGTTAAGTAAACCTTAAGTCTTTAACATCAGGTCGCCTACGGGCGACTTTATCTATACCCAAGCTACCTGAAGATACGAGTTTCAGAGCGCCTAGGGTGCTTCAATTCAAGGCGCATCAATGACAGAATGTCGGCCACCTTTTGAATTGATGCAACACGGAAGTGGAGTGCCCAGCGCTTAGAATACGACCCTTACTTATCACCTTTTAAGAGAAAATCAGTATGCCCACAAGGATGTTATTCTCCGTTTTATCTTCAAGCCTGTTGCTGACCGCCGCGATCTCTTTGCCGACCTTTGCGGTCAATGAACTCACAGGGATCTGGCAGGGACAGTTAGGTAAAAGCAAGGTCAGAATTTGTTTTAATCAATATGGAACAGGCAGTTATTACTATCAACGCTACTTAACGCCGATAAGACTCGAGCAGCAAGATGAACTGTGGAAAGAAGAAGACAATACCGGAAATTGGCAGTTTGATAGTGTCACACCACAAAAACTGAGCGGCCATTGGTTTAAAGATACCGCGAGTAAATCATTACCAGTGCAACTTGAGCGAGAAATCAGCCCAGATAAGGTCGAGGATTGTGGTGCCGATGCTTACAATCTACCGCTAGAAACCACGCCAAAACTCAGCCGAGGTAAATGGCAAAGCTACGAAAATATTGAGTATCGCCCGCTGACTTTTGGCACAGATGTGGGTATCGAATTTAAAGGCCCACAAACGGGTATCTTGGCAATTAATCAATGGCTTGAACATAAGCTCACCGATGAAGTCCAACTAGCACAAACCTTTGATACTCGCCGCAGAATGCTGGCACAAATGGGCAGTTTTGTGACTGACGAAACCTTTGCCGAACCGATTTTTATTAATCAGCATTGGCTCAGTGTGCGCCTATATCGCTGGGCGGCAGGTTATGGCGCCAATGGTATCAGCCAAGAATTTGTGAGTTTCTCCCTTACCGACGGCAAACCTTTCCACCCATGGCAATGGTTTATCACCGATACGCAACCACAAAGCATGCTCGAGGGTATGAGTCATCCTTTACCTCCAGCATTAAGGAACAAATTGTTTGCAGGCAAAGCACCGGACGCAGAATGTCCCACATCAGACGGCTCAGGATATTACCAACTCACCCTTGAGCAAAAGGGGATCAAATTCTGGGAAACGCCCCGCGGCGATGGATGCGAGCAAGAGTTTGTCCTCAGCCCGCAAGAAGCCATGCCCTATGCCACCCAATGGGGAAAAACACAGCTTAAGCTATTAGAATAGTGTACTTAACTGAAAAAATATTAGAGGGAAAGAAAGCTGTCATGGCGATGATGCCTAACTGCCAGTTCGCCATCCCTGACTCTCGTTCGTAACGTTGCTACACAGCACTCACCCTAGCGAAGTTACAGGTATTGATTAGTAGCTTCGCCGGGAGTTGGCATATTTCTGATGCTTAACATGACCAGTTATTAAGTGGAATTTAAAAGTGTGTCTAGTCCGAATATAAATTAAGCAAGATAGACGATAGATGAATCAATCTTGCAGAATCACAAAGGTCAGCTACATTTGAGCCTAAAATACAAAATGCTCAATGAGTTACATTGAGCATTTTAGCTAAAATAAATGGCAGCCTATATCAGAAGTAATCAGACTTTCTACCACATTTAAATATTAGGCACAGCTACAGCATTCGCGGCACGTGTCTCACGTTTGTTTACCATCGAAATAAACACTAAGCCAAGCACTGGGACAATCACTGCTGCATAAGGGATCATGCCTGCGCCCATCTGACTATCCAGCACCATACCCCCTAAGAATCCACCGAATGCATTAGCTAGGTTAAAGGCTGAAATATTAGCGGTTGCTGCCAACTCTTGGCCTTCACCACCGTGATTCATTACCCGTAACTGCATCGCAGGAACATTAGCAAACGAAGCGATACCAAAGACAAAAACGGCAATAACAAACATCACTTTGCTGTCCAGCGCGAAACCAACCAGTAGCAGTGACACTATCATAGCTATCGCCCAAAACATCGACGATTTCTGCAGGTTTTTATCCGATGAACGCCCACCTAAAGTGTTACCCAATATCAAACCTAAGCCGACGATAACTAAAATCCACGTTACTGCATGTTCACTAAAACCCGTAATGTGCATCGCAATTGGCGCAATATAACCGTAAACAGTCATAAAACCGGACCAAGCAAACACTGTGATAGCAAGACTAATCAACAACATAGGGTTTTTAAACGCTCGCAGCTGAGCCGAAACATTTTTAGCTTCACCATGGCCGGTCGCATTAATAAACTTGAAGATAGAGGCGATTGAGATAACACCCAATATCGCGACTGTAATAAAGGTGGTTTGCCAACCAAATTGCAGGCCAATCCAAGTGCCACCTGGTACACCCAATACGTTAGCTAAGGTTAAACCCGCAAACATCTGACCCACAGCACGTCCGGCCATTTTTTCAGATACCAAACTGGTCGCCACTACGGCACCTATGCCATAAAATGGGCCTTGAACTAAGCCAGTAATCACTCGGCTAATCATCAGCAAGGTATAATTGGGGGCAAATGCCGACAGCAAATTACCCAAGATAAACAGCACCATTAAGCTGGTCAGTACGGTTTTTTTATTGAACCGCGCCAAGTAAATCGTGAGGATGGGACCACCAAACACAATTGCCAATGCATAGGCGCTGATCAAATACCCTGCCTGACCTTCACTAATAGACAAAGACGTGGCAATTTGTGGCAGGATACCAGCAATCACAAACTCTGCGGTGCCAATTGCAAACGCTGCTAGCGTTAGTATCCACACTTGTAACGGCATTTTTTCCTTGTTCATTGTAATCTCGCTTATTTCAAATTTTGTGTAGGGAACATACCGGCGATGTGTTATCAGCTCGGTGCAATAATGGGTAAAAGCACTATTTATTCAGTGCATTAGTTAATCAGCGCGCCACCATCAACATCGATAATGGCGCCAGTCATAAAGCTGTTGTTAATGGCAAGGTAATAGGCCATAGCGATATCACTCGGCTCACCCACTTTTGCTACAGGCAATGTGGTTTTGGCTTGTTCGTACATCGCCGTTTGCGCTGGCATTGACCCGGTTCTTGTTAATCCAGGGCTAACGGCGTTGACTCTAATGGGGGCAAGCTCTTTAGCGAGCACCTTAGTAAAGGCTTCTAAGGCGGCGTTCATTGTGCTTTTAACATAGGTATTAGCGACCACTTTTCGTGACAGCATCCCAGTGGTTAGTGTGATAGAACCACCTTGTTTAATGTAACGAACCGCCTGTTTTGTAGCATTGATTGAACCCCAAAACTTAGTGTCAAAAGCCGCTTTAGCTTGTTGAATATCGACATCAACGAC
The DNA here is from genome assembly GCF_025653595.1 of Shewanella sp. SM95. Classification (NCBI taxonomy): domain Bacteria; kingdom Pseudomonadati; phylum Pseudomonadota; class Gammaproteobacteria; order Alteromonadales; family Shewanellaceae; genus Shewanella; species Shewanella sp. SM95. Next base: position 38,638 of record NZ_JAKKSE010000019.1, on the reverse strand, counting down.
CTTGCCAGCTGGCGCAGAAGAACCCGCGGTGATCACTAAGTGATCGAACGCACCAATGGATTCAAAAAATCGATTTACCGATTGTTCGTCCGCCACATCTACGCCTGTTTGACGACTGGCGACATGGACAATCTGGTTGTCTACCGTTAGCTGCCTAGCAAGCGCAGCCCCTATTCCTGATGTTCCGCCGATGATGACAACCACAGCTTTATCGCTATTGCTCTGATTGCTAATCTGATTACTGATATGGCTGCTCATGTGACTACTCTCTGTACTGCTGATTGGTTAGTAGAGCCAGTATATTCATTCGACATATTTTGATAATTGATTAATATATGAATTCATTATTCAGCTCAGACAAACAATAGAAGTGAAAATGGATAAATTTTCAGATATGGCGCTGTTTATCAGCATAGTGAAACATCAAGGGTTAGCAGCGGCGGGCCGCGAGCTCGGACTTTCTCCAGCAACCGTCACGGCGCGCTTACAAGCACTTGAAGATCGCTACGGAGTTAAGCTGCTCAATCGAAGCACTCGACATCTGTCACTCACAGACTCAGGGGCCCTGTATCACCAAGCATGCTTGGGGATTATCGAAAATGTAAAAGAAACCGAAAATTTGCTGCAGAATGGGGTAAAAGAGGTCAAAGGCACCTTAAAAATTGCTGCGCCAAAAGATATAGGTAAACAATATATACTGCCGATTTTGTCCGCCTTCACCGACCGCTACCCCGATATCGTTCCCTATCTGTATCTCAATGATAATTTGTCTAATATTGCCGAATCGGGCATAGATGTCGTTATTCGCTACGGTGATTTAACTGACAGTAATCTGATTTTAAGGCGGCTCGCACCGAGTCGACGGGTACTGTGCGCATCTCCAGAATACCTTGCGCGTAAAGGCACTCCCGTTAAACCGCAAGACCTCAGCCATCATGATTGCCTCGCTATGCTGCGCAGTAATGAAGAGCTCAAAACTTGGCACTTTCAAGACCAAGAAGGCCGCAACTCAGTCACTGTCACCCCAAAACGGTTTTCTGATGATGGCGAAGTGATCCGTTGCTGGGCATTAGAAGGCGCGGGGATCGCGTTAAAATCACTGCTCGATGTGCAAAATGACATTAATCAGCAACGCTTAGTGACAGTTTTAAATGGCTACATGAAAAACTTTAATAGCTCGACCACAGTCTCAAGTGCCGACCTCAACGTGGTATACATCAGCCGCCAATATCAGCCCAAACGACTGCGATTATTCTTAGATTTTCTGTTCGAACAATTTGAAAAGCAGCTGGAGCATTAATCGCTAAACGTCGATCAAACGGGGGCAACTGTATCAACCAATAGACGCAAAGTATTTTATCGATGTGATCAACTGTATTTTAACGCATCACCTCGCAAGGATTGCGTGTAAACAGCGCATGGCTTATGCCCCGCAATGTAAACAGCAATAGCGGTAAGGTCATTACGGCTAAACCCGGCATAGAATTAAATGTACTTTTGCCCAATAGAAAATTGCTAAGCACCCTCTACAATTAACCATCAGCTCACACTGCAAACTAGCAATGAGCGATTAACAACTTGATACTAACGAGGGAACTCATGAATACTAAAATCATCATCACAGCAAGCATTGCACTATTAATATCGGCAAATAGCTACGCCATTAACGATGAATATCGCAAGTTACTCGAGCGCTCTGGCTGCACCCAAATGTCAGAAGCCCAAGGCTGCGATATCCACAAAACCAAAGAGGAAAATGCTAAGGCAAGCGCCATGTCCCAAACCGCAGATGACGCTAAGGTAATCATTCCCAATGCCCGACAATGGCTTGCAACCGCCAGCTCAGGCGCGACGGTTGCCAACATTCAAATCGATGATAAAAATCAGGTTTGGGTTAATGGTAAACACGTAAAATCGAGCCATAGTGATGGCGCAATCAAATTCAAACAAGGCATGGTGGAGTTCACCATTTATCCTGATGCAAGCATGAATAAAGACAGCTCGTGGATTGATACTGATGCAGGAACTCAAGGCTCAATTACCGCGAAGTAATATTCAGTAGATGTCTGACAACGATGTGCTGAGCCATCGTTGTTGGGCAAACGCATTAGTGAGATTAAAGATTATCTCTTTGAAGTGATGGTGTTTGAGATTAATGATGAGTTGATTCAAGCCATATGGAGTTTTGCAACCAACTGATTGGTTTTTTTATAATTTTAAAAAAGTCAAAGTCGTGTGAGCTTGACCTCTGATGTTAAATCAAGAGCCAACCAAGAGGGAATTAACAGCAACTCCCTCTTTAAGAGAGTGATTAGTTCTTTATTTTGTATGCATAAAATTAATCACTTTCATTCCAGTGACACGCCATAAACTCATCCCTGAGGGCTCGACGACGGCATCCATGCCGCCAACGGTCACTTACATGCAAGTGCTTAATTTCGTCAACACTTGAGTAGTCTGTAGCTAAATGACTCATATCTCCGTAAACACCTTAGTAACCAGTATCATACGCCTACTAAAAGTCACCTAACGGCTCAGATGGAACATCCATGTGCCCCTGAGCCTGCGCCATTATCCACGATATCGCCACGGCATTTTATTATTTCAACAACTTAGAGTACAGATGGTGTATCACCTTAGCTTTGGTATTGGCTGTTAATCTGAAAAGACTTACGCCTGACCAACTTATTCTTTACTAGCTAAATAGAAAATGTCTTTACCCATTGATTTCTAGATCTAAAACAACAATTTTCACTCTCCCTTGTTGTGCAGCAAGACAATTAGCCATGAGCATTTCTTGCAATTCTTCCGCTGTTTTAGGTATAGCTTTTCCCCTTCCTTGCGGCTTTAACCTCTTAGTGCCAAGCTGACCCTTACCAAACCAAAGCACTAAATAGATCCCGCGATGCTCTGCGCGCCAGTCTTGCGTATATAGCCTATCTAATTGAGTATCTGCGGCATGCCATAAATCTCTATGCCATTGCCCTTTTACTTCAATTGGAAGCCTAATCCCGCCAACAGAACAACAGATATCAACTTCTTTATCATTCGATACATGCTGCTCTGGCGTATAATCAACGCCTGCTGCGCCTTGACGAAGTAACCCAATTAACAAACTACTACAGTGTTCTTCATTGTGTGGGATATTGTCATCGTTATAAAAAACGCGACCACTATCTATGTCATCGCTTTTTATCTTTGCCTGAACAATTTCTAACTCTTCAATTATTAAAGCTTGAAGATCAGCCATTGATTGTGGAGATATATTACAAGTAATAGCCTTAATTGATGCTAATGTCGGTGGCGCATAATTTGATTCAACCACAAGCCGTTGTTGCTCAGCTGCAACCACTTTTATCCACGAGGTATAACTATCCTCTGGAGCTTGCCGCAAACGCCTTAATGCCAAGACAGCATCTTCATTGGAGGATTTCCCTAATCGCTCTATAAATGAATTAATAAATTGACTAGCATCCCAAGCATTATTAGAACCACGAGTTTCTTCATAAAGATCTGTTGCCATTGGCCATAACAATCTAAATGTCTGTACTATCCATTCACATTGAGCAACACTAAGTTCTAAATATGCGTTGTGCCTGTAGTGACCTTGTACTAAGTCACGAATCTGCCAAATAAAATCAGGGGAAATTTTTTTTACCGACTTTTTCAGTAATACTTTCAAAATCCACAATAAAACAAATCGCATCCCAAATTAAACGATGATGTTTCTCGCTAACATTAAAGTACTCAACAAGTAAAGATCGTAACTCTTCGAATTTAGATGAGTAAATCAGACGTTTAATGCACTCACTTTCAATATTTTCAGGAAGTGATTTATATCGTTGTAACCATTCAAATGCTAATTGGCTACAAACCTCTTTTTTTGAATCATCATGCATTAGCTCATAAAAACCCAAAATAGTATTTTTACCAATAGCAAGTTGTGGTTCATAAAAACGTCTTATGGCAGTTTCCCACAATCCTCGCAGTTCAATCTCTTGTTCTACTGACTGAGTAAGTTGAAGATCACTTATGCCTGCATGCTGCTCAAGATTAGAATGATGACGCAACGATGAAAATACCGAGAATATCACTTCATCTGAAAGGTCTGCTATCCCTATGCCATTTCTGATACGTTCGGCAGTAGCTACAATAATAATGTACTCTGCTTTATGGAACTTTCCTTCATTTCTAAATTTTTGAATTTGTTCAAATGATGGGAATAAATGTTTTTTAGTTAAGTATGCTTCAAAACCCTCAAAGGCAGCTTGACTCAAGTCATCACCTAGCCATTCAGCGATGCGTTGGTAAGCAGGAGTATCATAACCAATATCAATAAATAGTTTCAAATAAGCCATTGCAGGCTCAACTATATCTTGATGGTTTCCGGTTCGCATTTTATTGATGTGAATTTGACATTCATCACGATGAATTTGATGTCTTACAGTTTTTTTCTCTATTTCTTTACGAAGCCTTTCTTCCTCCTTAACTTGCCACTCAGGAACGAGCGATACGGCTAAACTCGATAGCCAATCGATATCTACTTGCTTATGTCGTGCAAAACGTTGTGCTGCTTTTCTTAAAAGACTTCCAACCTCCCCATCATGATGAATAAGCTGAACTAACTCTTTCCAGCGATGATCATGTTCACCTAATGTATTTAAAATAATAATTAGATCTTTTTCGGATACGGTTAGCGCAGATAAAGCACTAGCTAGATTATAACCTCTGCCTATAATACTTTTATCAATAGGAGCCTCAAGTAATACCCACTTTTGTATAGCTATTTTAAAATCACTATTTTCATTGATAAATTTATTTAGCTCATTTCCATTATTTTTATTATACCCTTGCGAACTATTATGTGGACTTAACCAAGAAAAAAACCTATCAACATTTGGATTTTTATGTGATGACTTAATTTCTCTAAGAATAAGATAATAGGAAAAATCAGCAAATTCGTAATTACCAGTTCGCGCATACCACTCTCCTATTTCCGTAAGTGATTTAGATAATAGGTCTAAGACACTCCCGATCCTACTATCAGGTAGACTTCGCTCTATAGTATATAAAACACCTATAGTAAATTGATTTTTTGCTGCATAAGAAATGACGGCATCGACAATAAGTTTATCATCAACACTTTCGAAATTAAGTAGCTCAAAACTCTCAATGACTAAACGCAATGAATCTACATCACTATATATGCAAAGAGAGTTCAGTAACGTAATAACATCATCTTTGGCTTTACTATTAACAAGCACTTCTATAGCAGCACTTCTAATCGCAAACGTATCTGTTTTGTCTAAAATAATACGTTTTAAATCATCGACTAATCTATCGTTAACTTCACCACCATTAAATGCTTCAAGCAATATCAAACGTAACCCAAATATCGTATTTTTTGAAATAATTAATTGTCTTAAATCTTCGATGAGTGGTTCTTGAATTAATCCTCTTATCGAATATTTTTTCCAATCTCTAAATCGGGGATTCTCAATCGCTAATCCTTGCAAAGCCGTAAGCAAGATACTCGCCTCATTTACTGTCAGCACATCTGCATCGCCATATTCAATAAACCCCATAGGATCATTTTTGATGACAATAGACTTAAACGTAGGATCTTGCGCCAGCCAAGCATGAATCCCCCTCAAACTCGCGGGTACTAATCCATCAGAATAGAACAGTGAAAAAAACCGTCTCTTGTTCGTTCCAGAATTTGAGTTTTGAGCCAACCATTTAGCGCCAAGGTATTCACCAATACTACGATGTAGATAACTAAAGCGATCTACTCCAATACTTCTAAATAACCTTGTGGTAATGACATCTTTAATATTTTTCGCATTAGGTAATGTGGCAATTTCAGTAAATGAAATCTCGCCATCTCCAATATTAGCTGCAGCTTTACGAGTTAAAGCCTCATTTCCGGTGAGTATTAAAGCCGCAAAAGCGGCACCTGCGGCTTGGATTATGGCTTCTTTATCAAGCTGATATTGGGCTTTACTGTCTTTATGCTCACACCACAAAACATCAATCGCACGCTCAAATAGTTCACTACGGCTATTTGGCAACTCACGTTCTTGAGCTACTTTACCAATGAGTTCAAGTGTTTGTGGATTGCCAAGTAACTGATTCAAACCACGAGAATTAAAATGTTGAATAACGACTTCCGCTCTCTCAACTCCTAAGGATAGAGATAAGTACCTCTGAATATCATTATCGCTGAAAGACATTAAGTGCAGTTCTATTGGCTTCTTTGAATAATCCTCCAAAATCGATACCACTGCTGTAGCACTTTGCCAATCAGCAACTCGGCAGGACAAAATAAAAGCTGGACAATTGAGTTGTTGAAGCTTTTTTAAAACAGCATCAACCGCAGTCCCTTCTTTTTGAGAGCTAACTTCATCTAAAGCATCTATAACAAGAACTTGATTACCATCAAAAAGCTTTACTGGATCTTGGCTACGAATAAGCTGCCCTGCTGTGCAATATTTAAAGCCTGACAATTCGCCCAATCGAGCCAGTAAAACTGACTTCCCCATTCCAGCTTCGCCCAATATAATTAAAGGCTCGATAAAACTGCTTAGCTCAGTTTCCTTAAGTTCTTTACGACCGTCTTTGTGCTCATACCAAAGAGTCCGCTCAACAATGCCTTTATCCATGTTTGGAAAAACCTTATTAAATACTAATCTTTACCAACTATTTGAACAGCCTAACAAAACTAATTTGGAGATGACAGTACGAAATACAAACATTGAACTGTTAATATGAAAGCCAAAAATAGTCATAAATCCTCTATAAAATCAGCTATCAGACATAAACAGGGATTAACCTGATTAAGCACTATCATGGAAGTGACCGTCCGTGGCATGGATGCCACGTTCGAGCATCCAGGGACGGACTTGCTGCGAGTCACTGGAATGATAGTGCTTAATGGATATACGGAATTAAGACTATCTATAGTCAACAAGAACAGGCCAGCATAACTTTTCTGTAAAAACCAACAGTCAGACATTTACCCTAAAAGACACCCACGAAATAAATGCTACGTACCATCGCTGATTGTTAACTGTTGGATCTTAACAGGCCGCTATTGCGGCCTTTTTTGTATCAGCTACTTCCTGAAGTGCTTGTCTTCGCATAAAATTCGGCCCGTTTACTGGTGCGCATGAGGCGCAAGTTATCGGTGTAAAAGGTGTAGTTAAATGGAACTTTCGATTCGCAGTTTATTCACTGCAGCGGGCATGATGTTGTTATCCTCTTTAACGGTTATTCCTGCGGCAAACGCTGCGGGCAAAGCCGTCCATCCCACTGTCGATTTACCGAATGGCCAATGGCTTAATTTCCACCAAAAAGACAATCAAGTATGGAGCGAAATGTCCGACGGCGATGCGCCCGGCGTACATCTTGATGATTATGGTGCGGCTGAAATTGTGGCCGTTTTTTACTATGACTTTGATAAGGGTGGCGACAAAGAAGTCGTGGTCATGCTTAAAGATGCTGATGGCCAGCATTTACGGGGTTATGGTTTTGAGGATTCAAAACTCACTAAGCTGCCACGCCTTCAAGTTGTGCTGGATGAAGTCGCCCCGACGTTATCGTCATTTACCGTCAGCGACACCCGCAAAGTGTTAAACCAAATTCCGCCGCAGCAATATCGCATGACCTATGATGTTGAGGCGATTGAAGATCCTGCCATTAAAGCGATTATTGATGGATCAACCAAGCTCAAACCAACCTTAATCGGCTATCGCAATGCTAAAGGTTTACCCGCCGATGTGAAAACCGCGGACGAATATAAATTACGTTATCCCCTCACCCGCAAAGATAAAGATGCCCAAGGCCGCGAGCATCAATACAGTTTAGTAACCCACTTTTATCGCAATGATTATCGCGAACAACAGGGCAGTTTTGTGTTGATGAGCGTTGTCTTTGAAGCCGATGATGTGGACTGGCTAAACAGCGGTGAGAGTGAGATCCCCAAAACGGGCCCAGCTTATGATTATATGAATCTCGGAGGTTCTTGGGCTGGACTTGCGCTTGAAAGTCATTATGCCCAAGGTGTGCTCGATGGCCCCTATATTGCCTACGATAACCGTAATGCCAATATCATGTTGAATGGTCAGTACAAACAAGGCAAAAAAGTCGGTAAATGGATGGAGGCTGACGGCCAAGCAAGCTATTGGGAAGGTGAATATCTTGACGGTAAAAAGCAAGGTAAATGGATTGCACAGTCCATGTTCGATGAGGCAGATAACTACGGTTTTGCCCATTACAATCAAGGAGTGCTTGATGGCCCCTATGAAATCTATGAGCCCGAATATGGCGCAGACACAGGAGATAAGCGATTGTCTGAAAAAGGCATTTATCGCAACGGTGTCAAAGACGGTGAATGGCTTGAGAGCAATGGCAATAAAGGTCACTATCAAAACGGCATTAAACATGGCCCTTGGGTAGATAAAGTCTCGCTTGGCGAATACCGCAACTATGTGGGTAACGGGGCTTACCTTGATGGCAAGCGCACTGGCCCTTGGGTATTTAAAACTGACAAGAAATCACGGATCGAAGTGACTTATCTCAGTGGATTACGTGAAGGTGAAGAAAAACTAATCAGCGATGAAAATGTGCTCTTTGCCAATAAGTATTATAAACAGGGCCTGCTCGATGGTCAGAGTATTTGGTACTCAGCACAGGATGTCGTTAGCGGCATTAGGAACTATCGCAAAGGTGAGTACCATGGCATGCAGGCTATTTTTGATCCTAACCACAATCATAGGCTTATGGAGTTAAGTCATTATGAATATGACGAAACCCTGCCAGTCAAACCCTCTCAGGACGAGTGCATTATACGAGAAAATCCCTATAGTAATGACTGTAAGGACATACTGAATCCCCCCTTTAGAAATACACCGTCAATTAAGCATGGGGAACAATATTATTATGATAGTAAAGGAAAATTATACAAACTTTCTGACTACCATCATGGCAACCTCATCAAAGAATATGAATTCGATGAAGAGGGGCATGTCCAAAAGCTGCAAAATAATCAACAGGGGCAAGACAGTCAAATCAGCATCCGCTACAAGAAGGATGGCGGTTATTCACTGTCCAATTACAGCGACAATGAGCAACGTGGCTGGACATATGAAATCGATAACAAGGATCGATTACTGTCCCTGAAGTATTACCACGATGGTGACAAAAAGGGGTTTACCATCCGCTATAACACAGATGGCAGTTATGCGATTACAGAAAGGTAAACATTAATATCGAACATCAGGCACTGCTTATCCTTTTATCCTAATGGTTAACTCAAGGCCTTGAAGACAATTACCAGCAAAAAGGCAAAGTTTAAAATTGGGATATAGGGTAATGCGGATGCCCTTGATTAAATTGGCCTATATAAGCCTAATTAAAGTGCGCTTTATTCAGGCTAAGTAAAAATGGTTATTTTACCAATCACTTAGTTTGTTCTTGTTAATAGATGTAATGGCGCGTCATCACTTAAATAAATATCATCCACCAGATATAGCTTATTGGTGCGGATCATCTGACGAATCGCCTCAACATAGGCGTGACCACGCTCCGAATATCGGTCTAACGTCCCTGCGAGTGCAGAGCCTGTCACAGCTTGATTAGCTTGTCTTGATTGGGCACGAAAATCTCGCATCTTCTGATAAGCATTATGGGTATTCAAATTCAACAAATACCCTTCCACCGAAGCAAATGGTGTATCGAATTGTGCTAAACCATAATTGCCTAAACCTTGGCGCTTTTGCCTAGGTTCCATACCATTACCCTTGAAATCCCACTGCCCAAATAATGCATTACCTTCACGGGCAAATCGCGATGTGCCCCAACCGCTTTCTTTTGCCGCTTGAGCTAACACTAACGATGGCGGCAGGATATCCACCCTTTCAAGTAGCATTTGTCTTTGGGCTTCTAACAGCGGTTTATCTTCAGTGCTTATTACTTTGTACTTTACCCCTAAGGCTAATAACGCAATATCATCGAGGGGGGCAGACATAATGACCTGTCTTTCTTGTAAAATTTTCTCATTCGCCAATAAGACTAAAGGGGCAATCATTCTAAGAAACACCATTTTCTTTTGCTTCACTGGGAGTTGGCTTGACACTGAACTCCAGCCCTCTCCCACGGCATCAAAGGTCAACCTAGGGACCGATTTATTACCATCACGAAAACTTTCTGGCGTGTAATCAAGCGAGTCAAACAAGCCCATGAGTTCATCGAGAGAACTGATATTCAGACTCAGTTGTTTAGACTCTGGATTGTCTAAGGATGACTGCTCAAGCATTTTTGGGGATGAGAAATGTTCAGCAACCGTTGGATTGGCAACAGCACCTTGATTCGCTTGCACCAGGGAAGTCGTCATCAGTTTTGGCAAACTCTGCATATGATGCTGAGCACTCTGACTGGCAACTAAAGGATTGGAAGCCGTCTGTGACTGAAAACCAAGAGTATCAAATGGCAGCCTATTCGAAATCAGCTTAGTCACTCGCGTTTCTTGCACATACACCGAAGAGCATAAAACAGACAAAGCAATGAGTGCGAGCATAGCAACGGGAAGCTTAAACTTTATAAACATGGTATCTCTTTAACTGAGGTAAAACGGTAGCAATGGGATTAGCCAATACATCGGGGGCGTAAGGTAACAGTAAAAACCTGACAGTTTGCTTAATAGATATACAAAATGGCCTATTACGATCATTTTATTAAGGAGAATAGGACGAGCGCCTTCTTGGCCGCCTCTTGACCCAATATCAGCAATTAAATCCAACACCTTGATTTATTTAAACTCAATATGAAAATAGCGAGCGTTCACTCGCCAATAGAGATTGGCGAAATAAAATCAACTTATTCCAGTGCCAGCAAAACGAGGTAAAGCCTCTTCAAGATAGGCGACGCAGGTGCGAAGTTTGGCAGACGTTTCTAATCGTGAAGCATAGATTACATGAATTTCAGCGGATTGATGATACTCGGGGAGTACTCTGACTAATGTGCCACTTAAGAAATCTTGCTGTAAATCCCAGATGGAGCGCAACATAATACCGTAGCCTTTAAGACACCACTGCTTAGCGACTGTGCCATTGTTGGTCATCAAGGAAGCCGCTAAATCAACCGAGGCTATGCCAGCCGCACTTTCCAATCGCCACACTCTATGGTTTTGATCGCGCTCGCGGATCCCTATGCACTTATGCTCGGCTAATGCCGCGAGATTGTTTGGCATGCCATGCGTGTCGATATAGGTCGGCGACGCCGCCAATACCCGATAATTACTCGCAAGACGCTTAGCAATCATTTGCGGTGGCAATTCGCCACCGACACGGATCTCCAGATCAAAACCTTCAGAGACCAGATCGACGGGGCGATCGAGCAACTCTAAATCAACTTCTAATTCGGGATAGTGGAACACGAGGTCTGAAATAATCGGTGCAATGCAGTGGCTGCCAAATCCTGTGCTGGTTGCGATACGTAATCGCCCCCGTGGCACTTGCTGCTCTAAGCTAATTTCAAGGCTCATTTGCTCCATGGTATCGAGCAAACGTTCGGACCATTCCAAGGCAATCTTGCCCTCTAAGGTGAGGCTAACACGTCTGGCAGAACGCAGAAACAAGCGCACTCCGAGCGCTTTTTCTAATAGGCCAATGCGTTTACTCACATACGCTGGAGAAAAAGATAATTGCTCCGCAGCGGCTGTAAATCCCCCGCTTGTAGCGGCGATAACAAAGACTCGTAAATCTTCAAGTGGCGGCAGTTGGCTCACGATTCGTAATCCTTAACAAAACATTTAGCCTATTCATACACGATACGAATATGGAATAACATACAAAAAACGCAGAATCCCCTATTGGAGTCGAAGATGTCTAAGGTAAAAATCGCCGTAATTGCCGGAGATGGCATAGGTACAGAAGTGATCCCCGAAGGGATACGCACACTCGAAGCCGCAGGAAAAATCTTAGGTGTGACGTTTGAGTGGACCTACTTCGACTGGTCCTGTGAAACCTACCATAAAACCGGTCGCATGATGCCAGAGGATGGACTTAAGCAACTAAAATCCTTTGATGCCATCTACTTAGGTGCTGTTGGATTTCCAGGCGTTCCCGACCATATTTCACTCTGGGGATTGCTACTACCGATCCGCAGAGCCTTTGAGCAATACGTGAACCTTAGGCCTATTCGGTTATTTGAAGGCGTGCCCTGCCCACTCGCGGGCAAAAAGCCCGGCGATATCGATTTTTATGTAGTACGTGAAAACGTGGAAGGCGAATATTCCGCCGTCGGCGGCATTCAATATGAAGGCACTGAACATGAGATAGTCTCCCAGCAGAGCATTTTTACCCGTCGTGGCACAGATCGCATCTTAAAATATGCCTTCGATTTAGCCCAAAGCCGCAAAGCAAAGCACTTAACCTCGGCGACCAAATCCAATGGCATATTTCACGCTATGCCCTATTGGGATAGTCGCGTCGTGGAAATGGCAAAACAGTATCCAAATGTTAAGGTCGACCAATATCATATCGATATTCTGACGGCAAATTTCGTGCTGAAACCCGAGCATTTTGACGTGGTTGTTGGCTCAAATTTGTTTGGCGATATCCTGTCTGATCTTGGCCCTGCGTGCACCGGCACTATCGCCATTGCCCCTTCGGCGAACATCAATCCAAGCAAGGAATTTCCGTCGATGTTTGAGCCGGTTCATGGTTCGGCGCCGGATATTGCAGGCCAAGGTATTGCCAATCCTCTAGGCACAATTTGGGCAGGCGCTATGATGATGCAACATTTAGGTTATGGTGCAATGCACGACATGATACTCAGTGCGATAGAAAACGTATTGAAAGATAAGCAGTCTTTAACCCGCGATATGGGCGGAACAGCAAATACTTGGGAGCTGACCGATGCGGTGATCGCTGCGATTAGTCGCAATTAAAACGTGCATCAAAACCTAATGCTAAAAGCCCTTTAGCATTAGGGTTGAAAGGAGTTTAGACTATCAAGCACCTGATAATAAATGCATTAATAAGCTAGCCAGTTAATGCATTTATTAAAGGCCCCTTACAACGGCATTCTGTACTCAATGACTCCCGGTTTTTCACCAATCCAGTTATAGAGTTTTTGCGCGGTTAAATTTGTTTCCTGTGTATGCCAATACAGGCGCGCACACTTGTGTTCAATGGCCGCTTGCTTTACATACTCAATCAATTGTTTTCCAACATGTTGACCCCTTGCTGTTGGGGCAACAAACAAGTCTTCAAGATAACAATAATCCGTTTCGGCCCAAGTAGAACGATGAAAAACATAGTGTACAAAACCGAGTAAGTTTTGGCCCTCTCTTGCGACGGCGCAATAAATGGGTTCTTGGTCATCGAAAAATCGGCGCCACGTGGCTTGGGTGGTCGCTTCCGATAACGCCACTTTGTAAAAAGTCTGGTAATCACGCCAGTGTGGTAACCAGAGTGAATAGTCCGTTTCTTTAACCATATCAATGGTTACTGTTAGTGATTGGCTGGACATTAGCGCACTCCTTGAAATTAAGTAAATGGTCTCAGTTTTACTGAAGCAAGATTCTAGATTCAATTGTGGTACCGCATAAGGTACACTTTTTGTATTTTTTACAGTACCAGTTAGCAAATGAAAAAACCTCAATCCAATTTCCCTCACTTGCAACTCAAAGACGGCATCCTCAAAGATCAGCTTTATCATGCGTTTAGAGAGGCCATTCTTGATGGACGTTTACACCCGCGAATGAAGCTCCCATCCAGCAGAGCCTTGTCGGAAACCATGCAGATTTCACGTAACTCAGTACTGCAAGGGTTTGAGCGCCTGATTGATGAAGGCTATCTGCTGACTAAACCGGGATCGGGCACTTATGTGTCAGATACCATTCCCGATGAATTGATCGATATTCCAAACCGTGCCAGAGAAAGCGCTCAAGCCTTTGATTCAAAATTAGAAATTAATCCACAGTTAATAGAAATGGCGCGACTGAAAGCGAAGGGAAATACGGACCACAGCCATAGCATGTTTAATATTGGCGTCGGATGTGTCGATCTTTTCCCGCACCAACTTTGGGGGCGGCTGTTAGGCCGAGTTTGGCGGAAATCGCGTAAAACCTTAGGTAAATCAAACAATAGCGCGGGGTATTTGCCGCTGCGTGAGGCGATAAGTGACTATGCGCGTTCGACCCGCGGCCTCAATTGCACACCTGAGCAGATCATCATAATCAATGGAACTCAGCAGGCCATTAACCTCACAGCGCAGGTACTACTCCAACAGGGAGATGAAGTCTGGCTTGATGAACCTGGATATGACGGGGCTTTAGGTGCTTTTCTCTCGCAAAATATGCGGGTTCGTCCTGTGAGTGTTGATGATGAGGGCACAAATATTGCCGATGCGATCCAGCGGTGGCCCGCAGTGAAACTGGCTTTTACCGCGCCCTCACACCAATTTCCCCTCGGCGGTATGCTAAGTCTGCCACGACGATTGGCCTTACTCGATTGGGCCGCTGAGCAGAGTAAATGGATTTTAGAAGATGACTATAATAGCGAGTTTCGTTATAGCGCCCGCCCAATTCAGGCACTGCAGGGACTCGATAAACAACAGCGGGTGATCTACGCAGGCACCTTTTCCAAGATGCTGCTGCCCGAATTACGACTCGGCTTTTTAGTGGTACCCCCTAAACTGGTACAGGCTTTCCAGTTGGCAAAGCATTACGCCGATACGCACACGGCTCACCTAGAGCAAGCAACATTAGCGTTGTTTATCGCCGAAGGACATTATGCGCGGCATGTTCGCCGAGTGAGAAAAGCCTGCTTAGCGCGCCAAACGGCGTTAATCGCGGCAATTGAGCAGTATCTGCCCGACAAATTGTCCGTTCAAACCTCTGACTCAGGTATTCACCTCGTGTGTTGGCTGAAGGGCGACTTGACCGAAGAGGAAGTGCTCAACAAATGCCGCCAAATACGTTTGGGGGCACAGCCTTTGTCTCGATATTGCCAAGCGCCCTATCCAAGGCAAGCAATCTTACTGGGCTATGCCGCTCATACGCCTGATGATCTGCGGGAAAGTATCAAAAAACTGGCGCAGATCCTTTAATATCCAAGCTTAAAAAGCCTGAAAGAAAATCCCGAAAGCACTGAAGATGGCAACAAACCATGTGAGGGATCTTAAGGTGCCTTTGTTAGCAAGATAGAGGATGTGATACACAAAGCGGGCGCCTACATGGACGATTGCGAGCCACTCAGTGGTGGGATTTACTTTGCCGGTAGCAATCACCACTAATACGGCTAGGCCAAACACCAGCAATGATTCAAAGGCATTTTGATGTCCCGCTAAAGCGCGAGCGCCAAAACCAGTGAGCTGCGCCTGCTGAGCACGGGGATGATTATTATCGTAACCACCCGCCTTTGCCATCGCCCAAGCCACGGGACCTTTCGCAAGATATGGCAATAACATGGCGACAAATAAGCAAATAAGTAAGGTATTCATGGGGTAATCTTCCTTTGATTGTTGTTTTAAGTTCTACTGTTTGAGTTCTACAGCTATAAGTGCCTAAGTTACAAGTGTATTGGTTAGCGGCGTTATTTCACCATATACATGCCTTCACTTGCGGGACGACTAAATTTAAAGCCAAACTTTTCATAGAGTTCAGGCACATCCGCCATCAGGGTAATATACGCGCCCTCAAAAGCCTCACGATCTAGATAAGCCATGATGTGCTGCATAATAAGCCGCCCTAATCCCTTACCTTGATGCTCAGGATCCACTGCGATATCGACAATTTCGAAGTTGAGCGCGCCGTCACCAACCACACGCCCCATGCCCACAGTCTGCTCGGCGAACTTTATTTGCACGCCATATAAACTCCTTGGCAAGGCCTTAATGGCGCCCTCCAATGGTCTAGGGCTTAAGCCTGAAATCTGTCGTAGGCGAACAAAATCATTGGCAGAAACAACGCCTTCAAGCACTTGGTACATGATATTCCCTATTGTTTTTATTCAGTCACTTGCTTTCAGTCACTTGGCTTTCAGTCACTTGGCTTTCAACTATTTAGCTTTCTATCACCTCAAGCTCAAAGCCTTCATCCAGAGTCGGTGGCTGAAAATAACGGCTCACATGCCAGAACATCGCCTCAGTATCGAACATGGCACGCTCAGGGTGGCTTTGTCTGCGTTTATCGAGTTGACTCAAACAAAGCGCATCGCTGTGATTAAGATAAATAAGTTTATGGGCGGCGCAATCAGTAAAAATGCTTCGAAACCACAGGCGCTGATTGGTAGTATTCGCGGGAAAGTCCATGACCACAGAAACACCCGAACAGAGCAGTTCCTGCACATGCTTTTTAAGCAAAGGCTTAAGGCGAGCGGAATAGCTCAAGTAAGTATCAAAATCTTTAATTTCATCGGGGTATAGCGCCGCCAGCCATGCGTCTTCCGAGATTAAAATACAGTTTTCGGCCTCAGAAAGTTGTCGCGATAAGGTTGATTTACCTGAGCCCATTTTGCCACAAAAGAATATTAACGTACCTTTACTGACCAATTGTCCTAACGCATTCTGCTGTGTCATCTTCACTCCTTGATTACTGGTCTTTTATCTCAGCCGACGATTTCACTCGCTATGACACCAATGAACGACTGTACAGAGCATCACATAAAGCATGAACACCGAGCAAGACTTAGGGCGGGTTTGAGGTAATAAATTCCCATTACATTAATGACTATGCTGTGTTTCCAAAGCAGGCGTTTCCGCTATTCACACAATCCAGTTTTAGTTTTCATCACTTTCTTAGATGCCTTACATCGCTTCGCCCACTCAGTCTTAAATCAGCTCGCCCGCTCCGTCTTACATCTCTTCACCAACTGAGTTCGCCTCGCTCTCTGGGCCCTCGCCCCTGCCTTAAACCAGAAAAAACCAGAAAGAAACACCTGAGCATTTAACTCGACAAATAAAATAATAAACCACATTTTTAACCTAATAATTAAGCACTAAAGTAGTAATTTACGCTGCATAATAAAAATATTACCACCACTCATGCTGTGACGATAAATTAAGCGTATGCTAGGGTAAGCATGAAAGGATAACCGTCATAAGTGCAAAGGAGGCTCTATGAGCACTGTCGTTCCGCGTACCGTCACTTCCCCTAAAAAATTCATTATCGGCAAAGGCTTATTAGCTCAAATGCATGATTATGTTAAGGACTTTGGTGACAATGCTTTTATCATCTGCGATGAATTTATCCTCAGCCGAGTTGAGAATGAAGCGGTCGCAGGGCTAGATCATAATGGGATCAGCAACCATCTCGAAAAATTCAACTATGAGTGCAGCGAAGCCGAGATAAAGCGTTTAGGTGCGCTGGCAGAACAGCATCATACCAACGTTATTGTTGGAGTTGGCGGGGGAAAAACCTTAGATGCCGCCAAAGCCGTCGCCTTCTATCAAAAACGGCCAGTGGTGCTCTACCCAACCATTGCTTCAACCGATGCACCATGTACGGCACTTGCCGTGATCTATTCCGAAACCGGTGAGTTTGAGCGCTATCTGTTTCTGCCACAAAATCCTGATGCTGTTGTTGCCGACACAGCCATTATCGCCGCGGCTCCGGCCCGATTCTTTGCAGCAGGCATAGGCGATGCACTTGCCACTTACTTTGAAGCCCGCGCCTGTTATCAATCCGATGGCGTCAATCTCGTATTGAAAAAACCTTCCCGCACTGGGCTGGGATTAGCGCAACTTTGCTATCAACTACTGACTGAAAATGTTGAAGCCGCTATGGATGCGGTGAGAAACAAGATAGTCACTCCCGCACTTGAGCAAACCATTGAAGCGACGATTTATCTCAGTGGTGTCGGGGCCGAAGCGGGCGGATTAGCCGCAGCCCATGCTGTGAACAACGGTATGTCGGCGGTAGCTGACCTACATAAAGCCCAACACGGCGAGAAAGTGGTGTTTGGCTTGCTCACCCAGCTAGTTCTCGAAAATGCCCCCAAAGCCGAAATCGATAACGTCATTCACATCATCAAAACCGCGGGACTGCCGCTCACGCTCGCCGATTTGGGGCTAAAAACCTTTGTCGAAGCAGAGTGGCGCAAAGTGGCTGAGATAGCCTGCGCAGAGGGCGACACTATGGGCAATATGCCGATGCAGTTAACTGCCGACGATGTCTACCAAGCCATGATCGCCGCCAATGCCATGGCTGAACGCTATAAAAAGCTTACGGTTTAAAACAGTTAAAAACGCCTCTGGCAGAGGCCCATCATCCCTTTGATATGTTTATCAAAGTTAACGAATGTGGCTAAAACACAGCCTGCCACTGCGCGAGTTTAAAGATCATCAATAACTCCCTTGCCTCACATTAATGCTAAGCAAGAGCGCAAGGGAGATGACAACAGACACGATATTTCCACCCTCGATGCCAAGAGTTGGCATTTACTCTCTATTCGTTGAACGCTTGGAGGAACATATGGCTTATGCAACGATCAATCCCTTTACGGGAAAGCTCATTAAAGAATTTCCAAATGCAACAGATACCGAAGTCACACAGGCGATAGAATCCGCCCATCAGGCATTTTTAAGCTGGCGAACTACGCCTTTTGCCGACAAGGCCGCCGTACTCACTAAAGCCGCTCACATCCTCAGAGACAGCAAGCCTGCTTACGCAAAATTGCTGACCTTAGAAATGGGCAAAGTCACCGCAGAAGCCGAAGCTGAAGTAGAACTGTCGGCGCAAATTTTCGAATACTACGCCGAACATGCCGAGCGACTGCTGGCACCGCAAAAACTGCCGGTTGCCGATCCCGCCGAAGGTGAAGCGATACTGGTTAACGAACCGCTGGGCGTATTATTGGCTATCGAACCTTGGAACTTTCCCTACTACCAAATTGCGCGCATCTTAGCGCCGCAGCTTGCCGCCGGAAATACCTTACTACTCAAACATGCATCCAACGTGCCCCAGTGCGCAGCGGCCTTTGAAGGCTTAATGCGCGATGCCGGACTGCCCTCAGGTGCATTTCAAAATCTGTATGCCACCCGAGAGCAAATAGAAAAGATCATCAATTCGCCCAAAGTGCATGGTGTTGCGCTCACAGGATCAGAAGATGCGGGATCGATCATTGCCGCACTGGCGGGTAAGGCACTGAAAAAATCCACCCTAGAACTGGGTGGCGCAGATGCCTTTATCGTACTTGAAGATGCCGATCTGCCTAAAACCATCGACTGGGCTGTGTTTGGCCGTCACTGGAACGCAGGACAGGTCTGTACATCATCTAAGCGGATGATCTTAGTTGAAGCCATTTACGATGAATTTATGAAGGGTTATATCAAGGGGATCGAAGCGCTAAAAGCAGGCGATCCTATGGACTCGGCCACTACGCTGGCACCGCTGTCTTCCCAAGGTGCAGCCGATGAGTTGAAGCAGAAGATCCGTGATGCCGTAAAACACGGCGCAACTGCGACCGAAGTGGGGCCAAAAGTGCCGCAGCAAGGCGCCTTTGTGCAGCCAACAATACTGACAAACCTGACGCCAGATAACCCAGCCTACTATTGGGAATTCTTTGGCCCAGTGTCCAGCATCCACAGAGTGAAGGATGAGCAAGCAGCGATTGCCATCGCCAATGACTCGCCCTTTGGATTGGGTGGCTCAGTGTTTACCGCCGACACCCAACGCGGGCTGGCGGTCGCTAAGCAGGTTTCCACAGGCATGATGTTTGTCAATCATCCAACTATGGTCAAGGCCGACTTACCCTTTGGTGGCGTGCGCCGCTCAGGTTATGGCCGCGAGTTGATTGATTTAGGATTGAAAGAGTTTGTAAACCACAAACTGATTAATGTGGTCGACATCAACGCGCCTTTCTAAACGCTTAGAAAATAGCAACATCTGACTAAACGCCTGACGGAATAATCTGTCAGGCGTTTTATTTAACGTGCTTTATCCAAGGCATCACATAAGGCTTGAACGCCAAGTAAAGCTCTGGGCGTCGCGCGATGTAATAAATCGGCATTGAGTTGATAAATATGCTGTTTCTTCACAGCAGGAATTTCTGGCCATTGGCGCCAATCAACCCCTTTCACATTACCTTCTTCTTCACTCTGTAAAATCACCTCGGGCAAGGTCAGCAAGACGTTTTCTAAACTGACTTGCGGATAATCACTGGCGGCATCGTAAAACACATTTTGGCCATGGCACACACTGATGATCTGTTGGATCCAACTGTTTTTAGAGACTGTCATCAAAGGTGTCGACCAGAGTTGATAAAACACTTTAGGCTCTGATTTTTTAGCATTTTCAACCCGCAATCGGATAAGCTCAGCGCGATAAGCGGCCGCAGCCTTGCTTGCTTCTTCAACATGCCCCGTAAGTTGGCCTAACTCTTCAAGCTCCTTGGCGACGCCTTCTAAGGTTTTAGGATCGCTACCATAAAGGTTAAATCCTAACGTCCTAAGCTGGTTGATATCTTCGGCTTTATTACCCGAATCCCACACCACAATCAGATCGGGATTAAGCTCCATCACCCGCTCCATTTGAATGCCGTAGTAACCCCCAATACGCGGGATATTTTTTGCCGCCTCGGGATAATCCGCATAATCGGTTGCGGCCACAATCGTATCGCCCGCACCTATGGCGTAAAGCATTTCCACCGCATGGGGCGAGAGCGCAATAATGCGTTTAGCGGGCTCGGCCAATACGCTATGAGGGAGAAACAGACTGAGCCCAAAAACGAGTCCAGCTAAGTGTCGCTTAATCATGATATGCCTTAGTATTTATCCCCAAACCGCCTGAAGATGCAGGCGTAGTAGCTTCAGGTCACTTGGGGTTATAGAGTTAAACTAGCTGCTCTGGCCAGCCATAGTGTTCGATATAAGTTTGTAGATTCTTCGGGCGATACTGAGGATCTTGATCCCAGCGGGTCTTCACCGAATGATGCAAAAGTACTGGGACTTGCTCAGGGTCGAGTGGTCGCAAATATTCCTGTTTTATCCGATAAAAACTGCGTCTCGAGTCATGTAAGGTCGCGAGCGGATTTGGATGCACACTCGCGGCTAAGTGTGGCTCTAGACTTAAATTAAATTTCTGCGCCTCGGATATCATCCACAACAGTGCAATATCCGACAACAATGAACCGTCTTTATCGGGTTTATAACTGCCGCCAATATTGCTATGGGCACCCGCAAACCACACTTGCTGCATGTCCATATTGTCGCGTAGTTGCCAAATGGTCGGCTCAAAATCACTACGGTGTTCATCTATGGCTAAGGCATGACGAGCAACGCGCACATTGCGGCCAATTTTAGTGTCGTAAAACTCGTCTTTATCTTCGAACAAGCCTAAAAACGAGATAGGGATCCCCATAGCACCCACGGTATCCCACACGCCAACAAACTTGATTTCCCGAGATTCATGACTGTATCTCGCTCTAAATTCGAGGGATTTTTCACCATCAGGCGCAAAGGGTGCACTGCTTTTTTTATAGTGGTCGAAAGCTTGTTGAATCAACGCCGCATCGGGACGTTTAAGTATGCCGCAGTTATTAATCAAGCCACACAAGCAACGCACAGTGTAAGCACCGCGGCTAAAGCCAAAGAGATAAATCTCATCGCCAGGGGAATAGTTTTGCACTATATAGCGATACCCATCCATGATGTTTTTATGTAAACCGCGCCCTGTCGCACCGCCAATGGCTTGATCGTAATAGGAACCCACGCCCCAATCATAAAATACCTGCTGGGGTTTACCATCAGCCGCTATCGGGCTGATAGCACGCGCGAGGCGCAGCACATTGGTTGGGAAATCGACCTTAAGATCTTTCTCGGGCCGATTCCAAGTCCCATCGGCACAAATCACGATACGCTTATTCATAGGATCATCCTTGAGAACGCTTTGAACACTGAACGGCTAGAGGCTAACCCATAGTCGCTAACAACAAATTGTCGCTAGTTGCTAGTCACTAATAGGCAGTTACTAGTCCTCAAACTTAGCGCATTTTATGCCTGTGCTAAAGCCATTCGCGCGTCTTACTTAACATTGCAACCAACAATGCTGCGTCACTTATGCGCCGACATTTAAGGTTCGATTAGTAATCAAAACCTTGCTGTGCCTTGATACCCGCTTCAAAGGCGTGTTTCAGCGGCTGCACTTCGCTGACCGTATCTGCAAGCTCGATGATGGCACGGTGGCAAGCACGGCCAGTGATAATCACATGCTGCATCGGTGGGCGATTTTTAAGTGCGCTAAGCACGCGTTCCACATCCAGATAGTGATAGCTCACCATATAGGTGAGTTCATCGAGCATAAGGCAATCTATGCTCTCATCTTGCAGCAGCTTTTCGGCGGCTTCCCAAGCGAGTACAGCGGCGGCGGTATCCTTTTCTTTATCTTGGGTTTCCCAGGTAAAACCTGTGCCCATTACATGAAACTCAACCCCTGCACCTTCGAGTAAATTGCGCTCACCGCACTCCCAAGTGCCTTTGATAAATTGCACTACCGCGGCTTTTTTACCGTGACCGACGGCGCGGGCCACAGTGCCAAAACCTGAGGTCGATTTGCCTTTACCGTTACCGGTTAACACCAGCAGAATCCCCTTCTCCTCTTGGGCGGCGGCAATTTTAGCATCCACACCTGCTTTCACTTTCTGTTGACGAGCCTTGTGGCGTTCGGCCTTGATTTGCGCTTGTTCGTTGTCGTTCTGTGCTGTCATGGTCTTCTCTTCACTCTGCTGCTAAAAATGTCTGCTTCTAAAACTTATGCTTCTAAAATTGGCTGTAATTTTTGCATGTCTAAATGCTCGGCTAACACATCGGCTAAACGATCGAGTTGCTGCTCACGTATTTGATTGATATCTATCGCCTTAGCATCGTTTAATCCTGCCCAGCGCAAAATCAACTGACACGCATCTGGGCTATCAAACAGCCCATGTAAATAAGTACCTAAGATTTGCCCGTCATCGCTTTGCAGGCCATCGGCAAAGCTCACAGATGTGGATTCAGGGATTAACTGCAAGGGCGCATTCGTTTGTTCAAGCCTAGGGATAAGATAGCTTGATTCACCGCAGTGGATTTCATAGCCCTTCACTGCAACCTTTTGCCCAAGTAACGTTAGCTCACCGCTCACTCGCCGTAACTGTTTTTCGGCTTTGAGTTCTGTGCTCAGCGGCAGGTAGCCAAGTCCTGCGGTATCACCCGCACTGTCTTCAATGCCTAGGGGATCGGCAATGCTTTGACCTAACATTTGGTAACCGCCGCAAATACCAAGCACTTTGCCTCCGTAACGCAAGTGAGTGGCAATATCTTTATCCCAGCCTTGCTGGCGTAAAAAGGCCAAATCGGCGCGCACATTCTTACTGC
The DNA here is from genome assembly GCF_025653595.1 of Shewanella sp. SM95. Taxonomy (NCBI): domain Bacteria; kingdom Pseudomonadati; phylum Pseudomonadota; class Gammaproteobacteria; order Alteromonadales; family Shewanellaceae; genus Shewanella; species Shewanella sp. SM95. The sequence continues at coordinate 15,283 of NZ_JAKKSE010000019.1, read as the reverse complement.
TGGGCAAGATCAATACATCGGCGGCGGGCAAATGAGTGGCGTGACTCGCAGCTTGGGTTTGCAATGACACATAGTCAAAATCGATATCGGGATGCAGCCGCAGCGGATCAAAATCCGTATGATTACTGATCCTTGGGTACACTAATACCCGCACTTTTAAGCGGCTGTTAGCGCCTTTAGTCGGCGAGCTTATCAGCGCATCTTCGGCATCGAGATGTAAATCATGCAGATAAGGCAACACACCTAAAACAGGCTTGCTCGTATAAGCTTCAAGCCAATCGAGCCCTGATTGCAACAGGCTAATATCACCACGGAAACGGTTGATCACAAAGCCCTTTACCCGCGCCTGTTCGGATTCTGATAACAAGGCCAAGGTCCCGACCAAATGGGCAAATACGCCACCTTTATCAATATCGGCAATGATAATCACAGGGCAATCCACAGCTTCGGCAAATCCCATGTTGGCAATATCACCTTCACGCAGATTGATCTCCGCTGGACTACCCGCGCCTTCAACCACTATGGTTTGATACTGGGCCGTCAATCGCTCGAAGGACTCCAGCACAGCGCCAAGCGCCATTGCCTTGTAATCCTTAGATTTAGGCCCAAAAAAGGCCGAGGCTTCGAGTGTCGTCAGGGCTTTGCCATGAACAATAATTTGCGCGCCCGTGTCCGAGCTTGGTTTAAGCAGAATGGGATTAAAATCGGTATGGGGCTCAAGATAACAGGCCACGGCTTGCAAGGCCTGTGCGCGGCCAATCTCGCCGCCATCAATAGTGACAGCGCTATTGAGCGCCATATTTTGCGGCTTAAAGGGCGCAACCTTAATCCCCTGACGAGCGAGCAAACGACAAATGCCTGCGACTAATGTGCTCTTGCCCGCATCGGATGTAGTGCCCTGCACCATCAAGACTGCCGCGCGCCGAGGCGAATTAACCGCAAGCGTATTAATTGCGGGCGTATTAACTACAGGTGTGTCAGCGGTATCGAGTGCATTAGCACAGGCTGTGTTGTCTGTGTTTGGAGAGGACATAGGTTTAAAAGGCTTATTCTAGTTTGCAGTCATTAACATAACAGCTCAGTCAAAAATCACTTAAGTATGCAACTTAAGCTTAAAACGTGGACTGAGCACAAAGTCTAAAGTGGTTTCAATGCTAAGGGTAAACCAGCGACCACTAAGGTGACATTGTCCGCTAAGGTCGCCACGGCTTGATTTAACCAGCCAGCTTCATCAACAAATTGTCGGCTCAACTCACCTAAGGGCACGATACCAGAGCCTACTTCGTTACTGATCAACACCACCACACCTTCGAGCTCGGCAAGTGAATCCACAAAAGCGCTTTTCTCCCCCTGCCAACTCGCCAAAGCTTCATCGTTAGAGGTTGAACTGGCAGACGGTATAAAGTCTGTCGCATGCCACTCAGTCGGCGCGGGGTCATCATCAATCTTGGCGCTGGATGCAAGTAATTGATTGGTTAACCAAAGGGTTAAACAATCCACTAAAATCACTCGCCCAGGTTTTGCTAAGCGCTTTAACAGTGCCGTGAGGGCGAGCGATTCTTCAAACAATTGCCATTCGATACCATCGTCCGTTCGTCCCGCTTGATGTTTGGCGATACGGGTCGCCATTTCATCATCCAGCGCCTGCGCCGTTGCCACATAGCAGGCATCGAAGCCTAGCGCTGTGTACTGGCGCACTAAGGCTTCACCGTAGCGACTCTTACCGCTACGGGCGCCGCCTAGGACGAGGTGGATCACAGTATGTTACCTACAACGAGCAATACAAAATAACACACGATTTCAGATATTTGCTGCGCCGCGCCTAAGGTATCACCCGTGTAACCGCCAATCTGGCGTCTAAAGATCACTATGATCAAACGGCGCAGTCCTATCATCACCAATAGCAATGACAATGCCGCTAACCCCTTGAGGAATAACAGCACTAATACGCCGCTGGCGATCAGGATAAGCAGCTCATTAATGCCTTGATGTTGCGATAGCGGCTTAGACTTACTGGTCTCGTCATCGCGGACATATTTTTCACTAAAGATGATACTGGCTGATACCACGCGGCTGACAGTGTGGGCGACGATAAGCGCCGAGCCCGCGACCACAGGATCGTACAGTGCCAACTCGACGAGCAACTGCCATTTCAGCAGCAGGGCCAACATCAATGCCAGTGCACCATAACTGCCAAGGCGCGAGTCCTTCATGATCCGTAGCTTGTCTTCCGCCGTCCAACCACCGCCAAAACCGTCGAAGGTATCGGCGAGGCCATCCTCATGGAATCCGCCCGTGAGCAAGACGCCAACCAACATAGCTAACAGCACAGAGACACCGGCGGGGAGCCAGTTCTGCGTCAACCAAAATACAATGGCACTTAACAGGCCGACCAAAAGACCGACGAGACCGAAATAACGGCTGGCCTTATTCAACTTATCGCTATCGACTTCGACCCACTTAGGCATAGGAATGCGGGTAAAATAGCCCATGGCAACTAAAAACAAATCTATCTCTTTGTGCCAGCTTTCGCGTTCTGACATAAAGCATCCTTAGTGAATTAACACTTGCTGCAAGGTTTAAGATTAAAACGGTTGGCTAAAAAGTTATTATTTTAAATAAGTAAAATAAGCGACTTAGCAGAGCACATCATACAACAGCCTCAATCCCCGCATCACTAAAACTCGCCATTTGATTGTAAAAATTTACTGAGGCTTGAATAAGCGGCAATGCCAAGGCCGCCCCCGTACCTTCGCCTAATCTCAGCCCTAGGGATAATAAAGGTTTAGCCTGCAAAAATTCTAACATTCGCAGATGACCTTGCTCATCGGATTGATGGGCAAAAATCAAATAATCACGCACATTAGGGGCGATTTGCACCGCGACTAATGCCGCCGCTGTCGCGATAAAACCGTCCACGACCACCAGCATTTTACGTTCGGCGGCGGCTAACATAGCCCCCGTCATCTGCACAATTTCAAAACCTCCTAGGCAAGCTAACACTGACTTAGGCCCAGTTAAGGCGCTTTGATGCAGCAATAACGCGAGCTCAATCAGCATCAGTTTACGTTCTAAGGTTTCGCTATTAATGCCCGTACCACGGCCAACGCAATCAATCACATCCAGCTGCATGATCGCCGCCATAATGGCCGCAGCAGAGGAGGTATTGCCTATGCCCATTTCACCAAAGGCGACTAAGTTACAACCCGCTTGATGGTGACGCTCAATCAAATCACGCGCCATAGCAAAGCCTTTATCGACGGTTTCCAGCGCCATTGCGGGCTCTAAATGAATCGCCCCTGTGCCCGCGCCAAGACGTTGATCGATAATGCCTTCAACCCCTTCGACTGGCGTTAATATACCGCAATCGATCACTTCGAGCGTAAAGCCCACCTGCCGACAAAAAACGTTAATCGCCGCGCCGCCATGGGCAAAGTTTTGCACCATTTGGCGCGTCACTTCGCTAGGGGCTATCGACACGCCTTCTGCGGCAATACCATGATCACCCGCAAACACTAACATGGTTGGCTGGACTATTTTGAGCACAGTATTTTGTGGCTGATCCGTTTGTTGCAAATCAGTCGCTTGCACGCGGGCAATCTGTAAGGCTAAGGATTCGAGCTGACCTAAGGCGCCGGGCGGCTTAGTCTTAAGATCAATTTTTTGCTGGATCAGCGGATCCTGCGCTTTACTCACAGGGCTGATTTGAAAAGACACGGCTGACTGAGACATCCACACTCCACTTTGTAATCTACATTAAATAACCACAACGCATCCCGCGTCTATGACGAACATGTCCAATTGTGCATTTCCAATCGCGGGTGGGATATCAACAGAAATACTGATTATCCCGTCAGTCTGCACTTACGGCATGACTCAAAGATGACGACTTAACTCTGGGTTTACGTCCTGACTAGGTGCCTACGGCATGACCTTGTATTTACGGCATGACTCTACGCTTACGCAAAATCAGCAAAAAGAACATGCTACCTATGGCGGCCGTGATAATGCCCACGGGCAACTCTTGATTCCCCAATAAACAGCGCGCTAATACATCAATCCACACCATAAATAATCCGCCCACCAGCGCCGTTAATAAAATCGGCTGACGACCGGGAAACAGCATGCGTACTGTATGGGGGATCATTAACCCGACAAAACCGATACCGCCGCAGGTAGCCACCAAAATAGCGGTAATCAAGGAGCAGAGCAGCAACATATTGAGCCGCAGCTTAGGCACATTCACCCCTAAGGTATGCGCCGTTTCATCCCCCGCCTGCAACGCCATGATCTGCCGTTTCATGCCTAAAATAATGAATAAACTCGCACCAATCACCAGTGTCGGCAGTACTAACAAGGACCAACTGGCCTTTGCAAAACTGCCTAAACTCCAAAACAGCACAGAGGCTGTCGCCTGCGGACTGGCGAAATACAGCAGCAGACTCGTTAATGCGCCGAACATAAAGGAGGTCGCCACACCAGAGAGCAGCATGCGCTCCACTTGGCTATTGAGCCCTAAGCCTGACAAAGCAAGCACTATCAACACCGACAAACTCGCGCCAATAAAAGCGCCCAAGGGCAAGCTAAACCAAAGTAATCCAGACAAGGCACCCGAACCGCTAAAAAGCCCAGAATGTGCCGCCATGCCCGCATTATCAAAAAATCCAGAGCCAGTGAATAAGGTCAACATCACCACAGCGCCAAAGGACGCGCCAGAGCTAATGCCAAACAAATAGGGATCGGCGAGCGGATTGCGAGTCACGGTTTGCAACACACTGCCCGCCAGTGACAAACCCGCTCCCGCCACAAAAGCCAGTAAAATGCGCGGCAACCTGAGCTCCATCACAATGCGCTCAGTCATGCCATTGGCTTGAGTGAGGTTCGTCGCTTTATTGATAAATACTTGAATAACATCCGTAAAACTGATGTTCGCCGCACCAAAACTCGTCGCGGCAATAGGCGTTATCAAAGTGATGATACCTAATACGAGCAGCATCAGTTGTTGTCTCGTCAACGGTGTCACGATACGCCCCAAATATGAGATGAAATATTGTTTACTCCCCTGAGTCATCCACCCTCGCCTCGCTCGTTCAGGCCATGATCTACATGGTGGTAACCATAAAAATAGCTGATTAAGGGCTTTTTATGTTGTGGATGGGGCGATACCTGAGCACACACGCCAAACACATCGCCAATTCGCGCCTCGGTTAATACTTCGGTTGGCGTCCCCATAGCGCTGACTTCCCCGTTATGGATCAACAACAAACTGTCGCACAGGGCACTGGCTAAATTAAGATCATGAATTGAGGCAATCACGCTAATCCCAAGACTACGCACCAATTCGAGGATTTGAATTTGATAGCGCACATCGAGGTGGTTCGTTGGCTCATCGAGGATTAAAAGTTGCGGCTGCTGCACTATGGCGCGGGCAATCAAGGCGCGTTGCTTTTCACCGCCGGATAAGTGCTCATATTGTTGGTGCATCTTATGGCTCAAGCCAACTTTCTCTAAAGCCTTAGCAATACGCTCAGTATCACAGCTCGAATTGGTATCAAACATGCCCTTGTGGGGCGTTAAGCCCATGCTGACCAATTGCTCTGTGGTGAGGTCAAAATAGTGCGGTGTATCCTGCTGCACTACGGCGACGCGACAGGCAAACGCCTTGGGCGACAAGCGCTCAATATCTTGATCAAAAAGGGTAATTTTGCCCTGAGTCGGGCGAACAAACCGATACAAACAGCGCAGCAAACTGGACTTGCCCGCACCGTTAGGGCCAATCAGCCCCAGCATCTGCCCCGTTGGCAGCGTAAAGTTAATATTGGAAAGAATGGTTTTGCCATCGATACACCAGCTCAACTGGCTCACATTGAGCGCGACTGACGGGCTCAATGACGGGTTAGTGTCATTCACGGGGCTGTTAGTTTGGATTGCGGAAAGTTTCACCTAAGCGGCGCTCCTATCAAGTCCAAACCTGTATAAAAAAAGGTTGTGCATATTGTCATCTGCTCCCTCGAGTCACCCGCTCGAGAACTAAGGCTGCACGCAGCGATAACAGAAATAGGCAGGTCTCCTGACTTGTAGGGAAGAAGATTCGAGATCTTTTTCACTACTCACAGTTGCGGGCACAGTTCGGGCTGACTGACGAGCAGCTCCCCGATTCCCTATTATGTTTGGGTTGATATGCTCTTTGTTAACAACGCCACTGTGAATTAAAACAACGGAGCGATTCGAACAAAGAGAGTCTATTCCCAACACCTATTTCTGCGACGTTATCACTCATTGCGCATGTAATACGCTATCTCGTTCAAACGTCAGGGAAAAGCATTATCCTACATCTATCCCATTAGGCAATGCTGTTTAAATCAGAATATTTTCATGTCAGCTTATTCTCGCCAAACGATCACGCCTACACCATAACTCCTAGGTCGTGAAATAAGGCCTCAACACCTGCGCCCACTCGGCCAATCTAAACGCCAATAGCAGGCACCCTGTTCATCTTGCAGCACATTAATGCTCACCACGGCCGCCACGGGTAAATCGAGTTGACTATAAAACCCCACCGCCCGTTCAACCCCTAAGGCACGCGCCATTAAGTGACGGATCACCCCGCCGTGGGTCACGACCCACACTTGAGTGGCTGGCATATTGTCAGTGGTTTCATTAATGGCACTGTTTTCATTACCCATTTTATGTGAGTCAAGGGTCAATCGTTCAAACTCGGCGGCGAGTATCTGGTCAATCGTCCCATTCACCCGCGACTCAAAACTTGCCATAGTTTCACCATTGGGCGGCGGATTTTGCCAAGGGTTTTGCCAATACGCCGCTAAGTGTTCGCCCTCTTGTTGATACAGGTCATCGAGCCGACAACCGTCCCAATCACCAAAATCAATTTCCTGTAAACCCGACAAACACTGCGCCTGCAATGGCCTTGACTCAGATATCAGTGCCGCCGTCGAATGCAGCTCGGCGGCAAAAGCGTGGGCAAAATCGGCGCAGCGGCGTGAAATCGAGCTATAAATCGCGCTACACACGCTGGCCTGTGACTCAACTGCTGCCGACATTTGTTGCCAACCCTTTTTACTCAAAGGCACATCCACACGACCCCGCAAAATAGCGCCGCCTTCACACTCACCGTGGCGCAACAATAACAATCGAACTTGTTTCATATATGCCTTTTTAGTTAGGGACTAGATGCTAGGAACTCAAGCCGAGGGCTTAAATTCTAGATTCTCGATTCTCGCTCCTAATGCCTTTGACTTTCATCTTGCCCTGACAATCATAAGTCGCGTATTATGGACGTCTATACGTTTAAATGTCCAAAACAAATTTTTAAGAACAAGTATTCAAAAAATGTCGGCAGACGACAATAAAATGCACTTAGCATAACAATGGCCGATTTTTGGACTTAACTTAGCTGTATTTAAGGTAACTATTTATGACGATACCCTCTACCAAAGCCGGCCAGATATTGGCAGACATACGCAAACAGCTTGCAGAGCGCATTCTGATCTTAGACGGTGCCATGGGCACTATGATCCAAGGCTACAAGCTGGAAGAAGAGGACTATCGCGGCGAACGCTTTAAAGATTGGCACACTGACGTCAAAGGCAACAACGATTTATTGGTGTTGTCGCAACCCCACATCATCAAACAAATTCACACCGACTACTTAAACGCCGGTGCAGACATCATTGAAACCAACACCTTTAATGCTACGACTATTGCCATGGCTGACTACGACATGCAGTCGCTGTCTGCCGAAATTAACTTAGCCGGCGCGCGCCTCGCCCGTGAAGCCTGTGATGAAGTCTTTGCTGCCACAGGCATTCCACGTTACGTCGCTGGTGTGTTAGGCCCCACTAACCGTACGTGTTCGATTAGCCCAGATGTGAATGACCCAGGCTACCGCAACGTCAGCTTCGATGAGTTAGTGAGCGCTTACCGAGAGTCCACTAAGGCGCTGATTGAAGGCGGCGCGGATATCATTATGGTCGAGACCATCTTCGATACCTTAAACGCCAAGGCCGCACTGTTTGCAATTGAATCGGTGTTTGATGACTTATTTGGTCAGCATTCTAAAGACAGATTGCCTATCATGATCTCGGGCACCATTACCGATGCCTCTGGCCGCACCCTTACCGGCCAAACCACCGAAGCTTTTTATAATTCCCTGCGCCATATCAAGCCCTTATCTATCGGCCTTAACTGTGCGCTCGGACCAAAAGAGCTGCGCCCGTATGTGGAAGAATTATCGCGCATCAGTGAGTGTTATGTGTCGGCGCATCCGAACGCGGGCCTGCCGAACGAGTTTGGCGGCTATGATGAAACCCCAGAGGACATGGCGAACGTGATTGAAGATTGGGCGCGCGAAGGCATGCTCAATATTATCGGTGGTTGTTGTGGTAGTACCCCTGAACATATCCGCGTGATCCGCGAAGCGGTGAGCCGTCACGACCCGCGTATTTTGCCAGACATTCCGGTAGCTTGCCGCTTGGCAGGTTTGGAACCGCTGACTATCGATGCACAATCCCTGTTCGTTAACGTGGGTGAGCGCACCAACGTCACAGGTTCGGCCAAGTTTTTAAAGCTGATCAAAGACGGTAAGTTTGAGCAGGCGCTCGATGTCGCCCGCGAGCAGGTCGAAAGCGGCGCGCAAATCATCGACATCAACATGGACGAAGGCATGCTCGATGGTGCCGAGATCATGCACAAGTTTTTAAACTTGATTGCCTCTGAGCCCGACATCAGCCGCGTGCCGATTATGATCGACTCATCTAAGTGGGAAGTGATCGAAGCTGGCCTCAAATGTATTCAAGGCAAGGGCATAGTTAACTCGATTTCCCTTAAAGAAGGCGAAGCCAAGTTTATTGAGCAAGCAACACTTGTGAAACGCTACGGCGCGGCGGCCATTATCATGGCATTCGACGAACAAGGTCAGGCCGATACTAAGGCACGTAAAATCGAAATCTGTACCCGCGCCTATCGGGTGCTGGTTGATAAGGTCGGCTTTCCGCCAGAAGACATCATCTTCGACCCGAACATTTTCGCCATCGCCACAGGTATCGATGAACACGACAACTATGCCGTCGATTTTATCGATGCCATTAAAGCGATTAAAGCCACCCTGCCCCACGCGATGATTTCGGGCGGCGTGTCGAACGTGTCGTTCTCGTTCCGCGGTAACAACCCAGTGCGCGAAGCGATTCACGCGGTATTCCTGTACCACGCTATCAAAGTCGGCATGGACATGGGGATTGTCAACGCGGGCCAGTTAGCCATTTACGACGATATCGATCCTGAACTTAAAGTGCGGGTCGAAAACGTGGTCCTTAACTTGCCTTGCCCAGTCGATGGCTCAAGCAATACCGAGCAGTTACTTGAAATCGCAGAGAAATTCCGCGGTGATGGCGCGCAGGTGGGTAAAAAAGAAGATTTAGAATGGCGCAGCTGGCCAGTGAGCCAACGCTTATCCCATGCGCTCGTCAAAGGCATTACCGAATTTATCGATGAAGATACCGAAGCCGCTCGCCAAGAAGCGAAACGTCCGCTGGATGTGATTGAAGGCGCCTTGATGGACGGCATGAACGTGGTCGGTGACTTGTTCGGCTCGGGCAAGATGTTCTTGCCGCAGGTGGTGAAATCGGCGCGGGTAATGAAAAAAGCCGTAGCTTACTTAAACCCGTACATTGAGCTGGAAAAGGTCGAAGGCCAATCTAACGGCAAGATTTTGATGGTGACAGTAAAAGGAGACGTGCACGATATCGGCAAAAATATCGTCGGCGTGGTGCTCGCCTGTAACGGTTTTGAGGTATTCGATTTAGGCGTGATGGTGTCGGTGGAGCGAATTCTCGACGCCGTGAAAGAACACAATATCGATATCATCGGCATGTCGGGCCTCATCACGCCGAGTCTGGACGAGATGGTGCATAACGTGAAAACCTTCCACCGCGAAGGCTTAACCATTCCGGCGATTATCGGCGGTGCCACTTGCTCGAAAATCCACACAGCGGTGAAGATTGCGCCCCATTATCCCCATGGCGCTATTTATATTGCCGATGCGTCCCGCGCCGTGCCTATGGTGAGTAAGCTCATCAACAACGAGACTCGCCAAGCGACTATAGACGAAACCTATGCCGAATACGACGACATGCGCACTAAGCGTCTATCCCAAGCCAAGCGCAAAGAGATAGTGTCACTCGAAGCGGCCCGTGAAAACCGCTGCCAACACGATTGGGCCAACTACACCCCGTTCACGCCAAACGTGCTCGGGCGCCAAGTGTTTGATAATTATCCATTAGAAGACTTAGTCGAGCGTATCGACTGGACACCGTTTTTCCGCTCGTGGGAACTTCACGGCCATTACCCTGAAATCCTCACCGATAAAGTGGTCGGTGAAGAAGCGCAAAAGCTGTTCGCCGATGGTCAGGCCATGCTCAAACAAATCATCGAAGAAAAGTGGCTCACGGCGAAAGCGGTTATTGGCTTATTCCCTGCCAATACCGTCAATTACGACGACATTGAGCTGTACACAGATGAGTCGCGCACCACAATTGAAATGACCACACATCACCTGCGGATGCAGCTTGAACGTGTCGGTAACGACAACTTCTGTCTATCCGACTTTGTTGCGCCAAAAGACTCAGGCGTCGCCGATTACATGGGCGGCTTTGCGGTGACCGCAGGCCACGGTATCGACGAACATGTGGCGCGTTTTGAAGCGAACCACGACGACTACAACGCCATCATGCTCAAATGCTTAGCCGACCGTTTGGCCGAAGCCTTTGCCGAACGGATGCACGAACGGGTACGTAAAGAGTTTTGGGGTTATGCGGCCGACGAGCAGTTAAGCAACGAAGCCTTAATCCGCGAGAAATACAAAGGCATACGCCCCGCACCGGGTTACCCAGCTTGCCCAGACCACACAGAAAAAGGCTTGTTATGGGACTTGCTCAAGCCCGATGAAACCATTGGCCTCAACATCACCGAAAGCTACGCCATGTTCCCGACAGCGGCAGTATCTGGCTGGTATTTCGCCCACCCGAAATCCCGCTACTTTGGCGTGAGTAACATAGGACGCGATCAAGTGGAAGATTATGCCAAGCGTAAAGGGATGACTGTAGCTGAGACGGAGAAGTGGCTGGCGCCAGTGTTAGATTATGATCCCGAGTGATTGGGGTTTAGATTACGCTAACGCGGTTTGAGATCTAAGATCGGTCTTGCGACCGAAAAGGTCGTGGAATTCCATTCCACACCAGGGCAAGAAGGGGATCAACAGCAATCCCCCTCTTGCATCTCCCCTTGCCGCCCCTAGCGAAGTTACATGCATTAGTTACTGGCTTCGTGCTTATTCGAAAATAGCTAACGCTTCCGATGGGGCGTCCCTTCCCCCCGAAAGCTACGCAGACGTCCTGTCTGCGTCACGCTATTTTCTTCAACGCCCTTCAGCAACTTCGCAGGGGATCGGTGAACTTCTGTGGCATTAGAGTGAACTATTCGCATTGAAAGAATTATGCCAACGCCACAAGACTTATTACCCTCAACTTACCAATTTATATAGTAGACTCGAGCTTATCATTGATACTTTTATAAACTAAATATAAGTGTATCAACTCAACCAAAGCGAAATTAACTATTACGACGGTGAAATATTGTAGATCACCCATAGACCATAAGTTAAATAAAAAGAAAACTTCTAGATATCGAAACTTAGACCACCTAAAGTAATTTGACGGATAATCTTTGCCTATAAGCATAGGTAACACTTTAAAATTAAAAGTGACTGCAATAGCAATATATATACAAAGCATGCTAAGTAACGAAAACAATAATTTAAAGCTAAAAACATTCATCTGCATAAAAATCGATTCAGACTTAAATTCAACCATCAAAGCAACTGCAAGACCGATAACTACTGTCAAAGCAAGCACTATGCTCATACCCAAAAAACTAATTTTTTTCATAAAAAACTCTTAAATCATCCCTAAAATAAATCAATAAACACAGTCAGCGAAACATCTCGAAAGTAAAAATTAAACCAATAAATTCAACCTATTATACTTTTTCATAAGTATATTAAAAACAAAGAACAAGGTCAGAAACATGAGTGTTTTTACAAAGATATCGATAAAACGTAATGGACTCATCCCGCCAGCTAATAACACATCGAAAACAGGCAGTGATGGCAACACAACAAATGTAAAAAATGAAGTAGCTAACACAGAGTAAATAAAATACCTTGGATACCCAACTCGATTAATAATCAAAGCACATGCTAAAGAAAATATTATCATCAGTGGAAGATGTATCCAAAAGCAAAATACAACCATCCCCAAGTTTTCACTTAATGCTTTTACATTGAAAGATAACAGTAAATCCCACCACCATTTGCTATCGACAGACAACTCACTTCCATGCATAAATATCGACACAGCTATGCCGAAGATAATCACTAAAAACTTCAATCAACCTCCAAAAACTCAAACTTAGTTATTACTAATCGAGATTTAAAAAATCGAAACCGTGTATTTTCAATAATAGTGAGAGCGTTATACCATTTCTGCATCGAGTAAAGTAATAGGCGAAAAATTATAGTTTTAATAAGGATTGGTGAATCCAATATTTTTTGTTTTTGCATTCCATTTAAAAATGAAATGCATATCTAACTCACCATTCAAAAAAAAAAATTTATTGTTGAAAAAATTTATTCAACAATAATTTCAGTCGCAAGAACTGAGAAGCCATACAACCAAGTTGTAGCACCCTCAATTTTAGATGTGCTACGGCGTTTATGACATCTCCATGAATTATCAAATGGGCTAGTATATTCTAATGTTACCTTTGGAAGTAGCCTATCATCGATTGCCTCAATCAATTTTTTATGCTTTATTGATACTGCCGATGCAATATCATTAACGAGATCTTCATCTTTATTACTAACATATAGATAGACTACTATAGGTAGCCGAATATATTTATAATTCAAGTCACTTTCAATTTGTTCAATATTCAGACGTTTCATTTGATCACATGCACTTTCCCAAGGCTGCAATACTTTTGGAATATTAGATAGCGTTGAAATATCTTTTGCAATATTAATACGAGCGACTTTAAATTCAATTAAAAAATGTACATCTCTATAGCAAAGTAAAAAGTCAACACGTCCAACACTCGAACCCTCCCGCCCAACCTGTAGTTCGGTTGCAATGAAACCCACATCGCCTTGAAATTTCAAGCAAGACTTTACGAAAATACCATATAACTCGCGCTCATTAGGAATTCTAAACTTTTCGAAAAATACTTTAGACTGAGGTGAAGAAAGCTCTAGATTAAAATTATTACAAAATAGATTAACAAAATCCCTTAGGATACGTTGTTGATGCCCATCAGAATTTGAATAATAAAGCCTATTAACATTCATAGATAAATCTACCATTGTAAACCTCTCAAACTATCATTCTAATAAAATAACTATGATGCCACTATTACATCATCATGCAACTTAGTATGAAAACTCAATGCAAAGTATTGAATTTAATAAAATGTCTAAAAAATCACATAAACTCACTTGCAATTAAATTATTACAGCTAGTTTTTATTTAGAATTTAAAACCAATGAAATTGCCTCATCAATAATTAACAAATCATATCTACTGTTTAACCAATTACCTGATGCACACCGTCTAATCCTTTTATTTTTATTTAAGCTCAAGTTATCGCACCAAGCAACAAGGTGTTCCTCAGTTACACTATCTAATTCCATATCTAATTCGTTGCATCTTTCTCTAACGGTGACAATGAATTCATCTATTTTCGAAGATACGTCTAGAGAATTAATTTTTTTAACTACATGACCCAGCTGATTTTTTACTTCGATCACATCTTGTTCAATTGCATCTTGCCTCGCCAATGAGTCTGCAATCATTCTAGAGTTTTGAGCAACAACTTCAGCCATTTGTGTCAGTAACGATCCCTTTGTTTCTGGCGGGGGAGGATACACACCATGTTTAGTTAAGGATGGAATTACTTCATGATATAACCATTTTTGGAATCGTTTACCAGCCATACTTCTATCACTAGATAAAACTCGATATAGACCCGGCTGAGTAACAAAAACTTCAGTTTCACCTTTGAATGTTGCATTTCCTACAGGAATGGAAATATATTCATCAGGTTCGAGAGTTTCTAACTGAGATTTAAGTAGTCCAGCCATATTTTTTGGAATATGGTTCTCATTTAGTTCTCTATTTTCCCTGTTTAAAGTAACCAAAACATCCTTTAATGAAATATGAAGTAGTCCATCATATATTAAGGTTCGGATATCAGAGACCCCTGATTCACCTTCATAACAAATGTTAATTAATTCACTTTCCAAATCGTTTATCCTTATAATTAAAAAAATATAGCCGATTAACTAAAACTTCGTTTCTTCCGAGCTCTATTCCATTACTGCGGTAATACCAATTCCCCTGAATCATACGACCTATCAAATTCTGCTTTTGCATCGGCTTTGTGGTTGATGCAATTGACCATGTGTTCATCGGAATTAAAGTTTTTACAGTCTTCGGGGACTAGATAATACTTGCGCCATGCTTCGGCTTTGCGTATTCGAGCGGCCTCGTTTTGTTTGGCTAGTCTGGATTTTTCAGCCGCATTTTGCTGTAACTCTTGCTGAACCTGATACTCAGCAAGCTGGCGAGCAAGTTCCGTTTGCTTTTGTTGCATAGCAAACTCATTAAGCCCTTGTGTCAGTCGGTATTCGACATAACTCAGATAGCCAATTCGCACTAACAAAGTGACCAAACCCGCTAACAAGATACCCAACGTAATTTGTAAAACTGATTTCATCCCTAACTTCCAAAGTCCATTACCGATAGAAATGCGATTTATGCCGTTAAAATCCGAGTAACATTAAGATGTTGCTGACTGCACCTATGAAGCCCTGTATCAAAACTTTAATCACACCAAATACTAAGCGAACACAGTAGCCGCAGAATACATTTCCCCTCGGAGTTGCCGCAGGGCGAATAGGCAAATTGCGTGAGTCTCGCCATGGATAATGGAATGGACCCATCCACTTTAAATCGGCCTCGCAATGGGCCACGATGTAGTCGCTAAAACTCATCAGAAAGAGGACGGGTCCACCTATGAAGATTACTACAATCGGTTTAGATATCGCAAAGTCTGTTTTTCATGCTGTTGGCGTCGATAAAGCGGGCAAGTTAATCAAAAAGAAAATGCTTAGACGCAAAGACTTGCTGCCCTTTGTCGCGAAAATTGAAATTGA
>NZ_JAKKSE010000018.1:0-109673 GCF_025653595.1 Shewanella sp. SM95 | reverse complement strand
GAAATCTGTTATTCCAAGGCGCCGCTATAAGAATACACCTCAAGAAAGAGTCGATTGGTGCTTATATCGGTATCGACATTTAGTGGAGAATGCTTTTGGAAGAATTAAGCACTATCGAGCAATATCAACAAGATATGACAAGCTAGCAAGAAATTACGCCAGTATGGTGTCACTGGCGTTTATGTTAATGTGGCTGCCGATGTATTGCTGAACAACATTTGTACAGCAAAGATCAACAGACCCTAGTTATCGTAATTAAAGATCAATCTCAGTTTGCCAAACTTGTTTATTTAATTGATGAGTTTGTTTAAATTGTCCCTCAAACTGCAATAGATCAAAAATGAAATGGCCAGCCAGCCACGAATGACTGACCGGCCGCGCCGGGAAGCGTTTTTGGATAAAATGCGGAGCAGGTTAGCTGGGTGATTGACCTCCTGTTGCCGTCGCTTTGATATTGAATACTAGGCTGTACATCACTGGCAGTACGATGAGCGTCAGCAGAGAAGCGAAGCCTAGACCGAAAATAATTGTAATCGCCATAGAACCGAAAAACGCGTCGGGGATCAGCGGTATCATCCCGAGCATAGTGGTTATCGCGGCCATCATCACTGGGCGAACACGGCTGACACAGGAGTCGATTAAGGCAAAATAGGCTGGTTTACCTTCACTGAGCTCGAGGTTGATCTGATCGACCAAGACAATACCGTTTTTAATCACCATGCCCGACAAACTCAGTAATCCGAGTAGTGCCATAAAGCTGAAGGGCGCATCGAACAACAAGAGTCCCGCTGAAACCCCAATCAATGCCAGTGGCACAGTAAACCAGATCACTAAGGGCTGACGCACTGAGTTGAACAAAAATACGGTAATCAAAAACATCGCCAGATAACCTAAGGGAATTGAGCTAAATACCGACGCTTGTGCTTCACCTGCGGTTTCAAATTCACCGCCCCATTCCAAGCGGTAACCCGCGGGCAAGCTGATCGCTTCGACCTGGTCTTTGATTTTGCGCAGTACAGAATCGGCGGTTTCATTGCTACCAAGCTTAGGGTCGGCCATCACAGCGAGCATGCGCATGCGATCGCGGCGCATCACCAGCGGATTTTCCCACTCAGTGTTGAAGCTACTGACTACTTGGGTGGCGGGCACAAAGGTATTGTGTTCGCTGCTCCAAATTTGCAGCTTCCATAGGCTGTCGGCCTGCAAACGTTCTTCGGCGGGCGCTCTGGCGACGATGGGCAGCAAGTGGCTGGTTTCTCGGTATAAACCAATTTGCTTACCGCTAAAGTTAACCAATAGGGCATTGTCGAGATCTTGCTTACTGATCCCTGTTTCGCGCGCTTGGGCATTTTCCAGTTGCGGACGGATCAGCGGCACCTGATTACGCCAGTTGTGACGTATGCCATCCATGCTTGGTTCGGCGTGGAAAATCGCCTCGGCTTGAGCACCTAAAGCGCGCAGCACTTCAGGGTTATCACCGTAAAAGCGTGCCTCAATTTTGGCGGCGGGCGAAGGGCCGTTTTCCATGTTTTTTAAACGATATTGTGCCTGTGGGAAACGTTGATTTAACAAGGTTTCTAATTCTGGCATATAGGCTTTAACTGCGTCTAAATCCTGCATTTCTACAATCAACTGGGCAAAGGCGGGATAGCCTTTTTCTGGCTGATAGGGCAGGACGAAACGCTGCGAACCTTGGCCAATAACGGTTGTTAAGTGTTTTAGCCCAAAGTCTTTTTGCTCGTCCAGCGCAAGCATTAACTTCTCGATATCAGCGGTAAAACGCTCGGTCGCCTTGATGTCAGTCCCCTCTGGCATCCAGATATCCACAAAGAAAATCGGCGTGTTAGAAGCAGGAAAGAACACATTCTTGATATGACCAAAGCCCACCACAGCGCTGAACAGCATGGCCACAACCAGCAGTATGCTCACCAGCCTAAAGCGCAGTGCCACAATTAAGCTTGTGCGATATAAGCTGAAGAACCAGCCCTTGTAGGGATCTTGGGCTTCTTCATCGCTCGGCGCATCTTTAAATAACAGATGACAGAAAAACGGCGTGAGTGTGATGGCGGTGATCCAGCTGATAAACAGTGAAATCATCAACACTTGGAATAAAGAACGGCAGAACTCACCGGCGGCATTTTGCGATAAGCCAATGGGGGCAAAGGCAATAATGGCAATCACAGTCGCGCCCAATAGCGGCCACTGGGTTTGGGACACTATCTGTTTGGCCGCTTCCAAACGGGTCTTACCGCGACGGATACCAATTAAAATGCCTTCAGTAACGACAATGGCGTTATCGACCAACATACCAAGGGCAATAATGAGTGCGCCGAGGGAGATGAGCTGTAGCTCAATCCCGAGCACTTTCATCACGATAAAAGTACCTAGAATCGTCAGCAGTAAGATCAGGCCCATCAATAGACCTGAGCGCAATCCCATAAACAGCAGAAGCACGGCGATCACTATGGCAATAGATTCCATTAGGTTGATTAAGAAGCCGTTAACTGTCTCATCTACCGCCTGACTCTGATTATAAACCGTCGCTAAATTCATGCCGATTGGGCGTTGTGATTCAAGCTCGGCTAAACGGTCACTGACCTTTTGCCCGATTTCGACTACATTCACACCGCTAGAGAAAGAAATCCCCAGCGATAACGCAGCTTCACCTTTATTGTGATAAAGCACGTTAGGGGTTTCGTCATAATCCCTTTCAATATTGGCAATGTCGCCAAGGTAAATCAGCTCAGAGCTACCTGGAGGGCTGACGATCAAACGCGCGAGATCCTGCACATTGCTAAATTCGCCCGTGGGATGAATGCGGATACGGTTATCGCCAATCACTAAGCTGCCCGCGTTAGAGACGACGTTTTGATTGTTCACTAAGCCATAGATATAGCTCTGATCTAACCCCAGTGCCGATAGCTTTTGCTGGGAGATTTCAATCACGACTTGCTCGGTGACGTTGCCAGCAACAGAAACCTTTTTCACTCCAGGTACTAGCACTAGCTCGCGGCGCAGATAGTCGGCGTAATTGCTCAACTCGCGGTTACTGTAATCAGGTCCCGAAAGGTTAAATAAAATGCCATACACATCGCCAAAGTCGTCCATCACCTGTGGCGTTGCTGTGCCAGGCGGCAAGTTTCCCGCAGCATCATTAACTTTACGACGCACTTCATCCCACACTTGCGGCAGGCTGGTTTTATCGTAACTTTCTTTAATCTCGATTTGGATTTGTGATAAACCCGCACTATTAATTGAAGTCACATGCTTAATGGCGTCGAGTTGCTGCAGGGCATCTTCGAGCGGTAATGTCACTTCTTCTTCAACTTGCTCAGGCGATGCACCGGGATAAGCCGTGATCACTAAAGCTTCTTTAATGGTAAATTCGGGGAATTCTAGTTGCCCCAAACCGGTAAAACTGACGCTACCACCCACGAGTAGTAGCAACACAAACATCCAACTGATGACTTTGTGGCGTATCGAATACTCTGCAATGTTCATCAATTACACCCCACGCTGCCAGCGTAGTGGTTTGACTTTCATGCCATCGGATAATTGAGACACTCCAGCGCTGACGATGAGATCGCCCTTGTTGACGCCCGTTAAAATCTCAACACCTTGATTACTGACGCGTCCTAGCGTCACCATCGTCGGTTTTACTTCACCCGATTGCGCTTGATAAATCCACACTTGCACTTGGCCATCTTGGTCGCGCTTATCGATAGCGGTCACTGGCACTACCGTTGACGCGAGGGCACTAGGATCTTTGACTAAGGCTAAGGTCAACTCGGCACTCATTCCTGGAAGTAACTGAATATCTTGAGGTTGAGGTAACGAAAACACCACTTCATAGGCTTGGGTGCCCGGCGTGACTTGAGTCGAGTATTCTTTAAATTTGGCATCGAAACTTTGCTCGGGGAAGGCACTAAAACGCACCTTAGCTGTAAAATGAGCTTGATCGGTATATTGCTTCAAACCCGCCGCCATCGACTCGGGAACTTGAATGCTAATATCGAGCAAATTATTGTTTTGTAATGTTAATACCCCTTGGTTTGCTTGCACTATTTGGTGGTTATCCACTAAACGTTTGGCGACTGTACCGCTAAAAGGTGCCGTTAAACGGGTGTAACTCAGTTGATCGCGTGCAGCGGCTAAGGCGGCGGTGGCCGATTTGAGTTGCGCTTGAGTGCTATCAAACTCAGATTGTGAAATCAGCTTGCGATTGAGTAGCTCGACTTTACGTTTAAAGTCAGCGGCTAACAGTTCATGCTCCGCCTCACGGGTCATTAAATTATTGTGGGCGTCCCTGTCATCAAGTTTTGCGAGTAAGCTACCTTGAGTGACTCTTTGCCCTTCAACTAATGCCAATTCTGTTAATTGTCCTGAAATGCGGAACGATAATTCTGCGCGACTATTGGCGGCAACGCGGGCTGGAAATGTTCTGAAATCTCCGTCTTCTACATTGAGTACTTCAAACAGTTTAACCGGACGAATTGTTGCCACTTGCACTGAACTTTCCGCAGGCGAACAACCACTGATCAGGGCTGGAAGCAGCATTGTCAGCGGCAAGAGTCGATATGATTTCATGGTGGAGATTTCCTAGTTAACAAATTGTCAGCATTTCTGGGCGCGAAGATACCAGCTAAATTAGTTGCAATAAACGGGATACTTTGGGATTATCAGTCCCACATAATGAGATTGAACTTAAGGTCAAAATGAAGACAGAGGACTTAGCGTTATTCCACCGAATTGCTGAAACCGGTAGTTTGATTGAAGCGGCGGATTTACTTAACTTACCTAAATCGACTGTGAGTCGGCGTTTGCAAGCCTTGGAAGATGAGCTGAACATTAAATTGTTCCACCGTCAGAGCCGCTCTATGACGCTCACTTCTGCGGGCAGCCATTTTTACCAGCGTTCGCAGAATATTTTGGCTCAGCTCGACGAAACCCTCTTCGAAATGACCAATGACGATGCTGAGATCAGCGGGCATTTGCGCATTCAAATGTTCCCTATCCACAGCATGAAAATCTTGATGCAAGCCATTTTCCGCTTTATGGATATGCATCCTAAACTCACCTTAGAAGTCATCAGCAGTTCAGAATCCGTTGATATGGTGAAACATAATCTCGATGTGGCTTTTGTGGTCGAGCCTGCGTTGGATACCTTAGATTTAGTAGTGCGGCCGATTTTTACTACTGACTTACGTTTTTACGCGAGTCCGCAATATTTAGCGGCACACGGTACACCTAAAACACCGAAAGAGATTGAAGCACATAATGTGTCTATGTTCCGTTTATCCAACGGCAAAATCTTTAATGAGTTATTTATCGGTTCAGAACAAGAGGTGAGAGTCAGAGGTAATTTCTGCTCCAACAGTATTGAAGTGGCGGTTGAGTTTGGATTGCAAGGACGCGGCATAGTGTATGCGCCTGCTGAAGTCGTGGATGAATATGTACAAAGCGGTGAGTTAGTGACTTTGTTACCTGAAATCCAGCCCCACCAAGGCGAGTGTTTCTTAGCTTATCCATCAAGACGTTACGTGAGTTTAGCCTGTCGACGCTTTATCGACTATATCATGCAAGAGTTAGTACCAAATGGCGTGCCGATCAACATGAGTGAGCAAGGCCCACGTCGATCCTGCAAAGCCTCTACGGGAGCGTTTTCAGACGACGTGTTGCGCTTTCCCGTTAAAAAATCAAGCTAGTTTACCCCTCGCTAATGGCGTTTGCGGTCGTGATCTTTGTGGGCTCACAGATCCGCTGCGCCAGCCAATAACAGGCAATTCCCATCAAAATATTGGTCACAGGTAGCGCGAGCAGCAGGCCTTTAACGTCACCTATATACGATCCCAAGGCTGCTAGCGGCAGCATGAGCAGTACTAAGCGGCACAGATTGATGACTAATGAACTCATAGGCCTGTGGTAGGCATTGAGCGAGGTCGCGACAATAATCACTATACCTAAAGGTCCGTAGGCGCAGGGCAGCACTAAGATATAAAAACTTAGCCATTCGATAACCTGCGGATCGGTACTGAATAAATGCGCGATAGGCTCGGCTAAAAAGATCAGTGGGATATAGAGTAAGGTTTGGAAAATAAAGATAAATTTTATCGATAATAGCAGGGCTTCTTTCGCTCTGTGTGGCTGTCCTGCCCCTAAATTTTGCGCAATAAAGGGCATTAAACTCGACGACAGTGCCATCACCACTATTAATAGTACTGACTCTAATCGAGTACCGGCACCAAAGGCTGCTACGGCGCTGTGATCGATATGCGCCAACATGGCCATAATAATGGCATTGGCTAACGGATTGATTAAATTCATCAAGGCGGCGGGTTGTGCTATATGGGCTAGTTTGCTCCAGTTCGCGCGCATTCTGTCTATGTCAAAGGCGGCCCATTCGAGCATTTTGCGCCTGACAATCAACAAATATCCCGACAAAGATAAGGCAATCAACCAAGCAAACAGGGTTGCAATTGCGGCGCCTTGGATTTCTAAACGTGGAAATGGCCCAATACCAAAAATCAGTAACGGATCGAGGATAAGATTGATGAGCGCCGCCAGCGCCATGATCATCGCCGGCGAGCGGGTGTCGCCAGTGGAACGTAAACCTTGATTGCCTACCATCAACAATACCAGCAGCGGTGCGCTGACATACCAGTAAATCATATAGTCGTGGATCAGCGGCAAGCTGTCATCGTTTGCCCCGAGTAAGCGAAACAGTGGCGTAATAAAAATGCTACCCAGAGCGGCTAAACTGGCGATCAAGACAAAGGTGAGCAATAAGGCATCATGCAAGAACACTTTGGCCTTGTGGGCATTACCTGAACCGATAAGTCGACCTAAATTGGTCGAGACTCCAGCGCCAATACCAATGGCGATGCTCGAGATCACTAAGGTCACCGGAAAGGTAAAACTGATGGCGGCTAAGGCTTCAGTGCCCAATTGGCTGATAAAAAAAGTGTCAGCGAGGCTGAAACCTAGAATGGTCATAATGCCAATTAAGTTGGGGAGGCTCATGTTGAGCAGTACACGACCAATTGGCGCGGTGAGCAGCCCGTGTCTGTCTTTCATGGAAAAATAGTGCCTTGTTAGCGAGCGGAGGCGAGATTCTAGCAGGATTGTGCGGACTTGAAAAAACCGACATCAAAAAATTGAAGTTTTTTTTGTAAATGCCCTTGGATCTCGACACTGTCAGCCCCATATCTCAGACAGCAAAAGAGCAGACTAAGGTGTCTGTTTTTTTAATCACAAATAGGCTCGATTGTAGGGCATCAAATCATTAGGAGAGTTCATAGATGAATATTCGTCCATTACATGACCGCGTAATCGTTAAGCGTCTAGAAGTTGAATCTACATCAGCGGGTGGCATAGTACTGACCGGTAGCGCCGCTGAAAAATCAACTCGCGGTGAAATCCTTGCTGTGGGCAATGGCCGTATTTTAGAAAATGGCACAGTTAAGCCACTGGATGTCAAAGTGGGTGACGTGGTGATCTTCAACGAAGGTTACGGCGTTAAGAAAGAAAAAATCGACGGTCAAGAAGTCTTGATCCTGTCGGAAGCTGACCTGATGGCAGTAGTGGGTTAATCCTCAGCATCAATTCGACATTCCAATTAATCATTAAAAATTTAAAGGATAATCAAGATGGCAGCTAAAGAAGTTGTATTTGGTAATGACGCTCGCGTAAGAATGCTGGCTGGCGTAAACATTCTCGCAAACGCAGTAAAAGTGACCTTAGGCCCTAAAGGCCGTAACGTGGTATTAGACAAGAGCTTCGGCTCACCACTGATCACTAAAGACGGTGTTTCTGTTGCCAAAGAAATCGAGTTAGAAGACAAATTCGAAAACATGGGCGCGCAAATGGTGAAAGAAGTTGCTTCTAAAGCCAACGACGCCGCCGGTGATGGTACTACTACTGCAACTGTACTGGCTCAAGCCATTGTTGTTGAAGGCTTAAAAGCCGTTGCAGCCGGTATGAACCCAATGGATCTGAAGCGCGGTATCGACAAAGCCGTTATCGCTGCTGTGGCTGAATTAAAAGCCTTATCACAACCTTGTGCAGATTCAAAAGCGATTGCACAAGTTGCGACTATCTCTGCAAACTCTGACGAATCTATCGGCGAAATCATCGCAACTGCGATGGAAAAAGTCGGCAAAGAAGGCGTGATCACAGTTGAAGAAGGCCAAGCGTTAGAAAACGAATTGGACGTAGTAGAAGGTATGCAGTTTGACCGTGGCTACCTATCTCCATACTTCATCAACAAGCCAGAAACGGGCAGCGTTGAGTTAGACCACCCATTCGTACTGTTAGTAGACAAAAAAATCTCTAACATTCGCGAACTGTTACCTATCCTTGAAGGTCTGGCAAAAACCGGTAAGCCATTGCTTATCGTTGCTGAAGACGTTGAAGGCGAAGCATTAGCAACATTAGTTGTGAACAATATGCGCGGTATTGTGAAAGTGGCTGCCGTTAAAGCACCTGGCTTTGGCGATCGTCGTAAGGCAATGCTGCAAGACGTAGCAATCCTGACTGGCGGTACTGTTATTGCTGAAGAAATCGGCCTAGAACTTGAAAAAGCAACGCTGGAAGATTTAGGTACAGCTAAGCGTGTTGTGATCACTAAAGACAACACCACCATCATCGATGGTAACGGCGAGCAAACACAAATTGCTGCTCGTGTAAGCCAAATCAAACAACAAGTTGAAGAATCAACGTCAGACTACGACAAAGAAAAACTGCAAGAGCGTATGGCTAAACTAGCTGGCGGCGTAGCAGTGATTAAAGTTGGCGCAGCGACTGAAGTTGAAATGAAAGAGAAAAAAGCCCGCGTTGAAGATGCTCTGCATGCAACTCGCGCTGCGGTAGAAGAAGGCGTGGTTCCTGGCGGCGGTGTTGCTCTGGTTCGCGTAGCTTCTAAGATCGCTGAAGTAGAAGTATTAAACGAAGACCAAAAACACGGTGTGGTTATCGCACTGCGTGCAATGGAAGCGCCACTACGTCAAATCGCCACTAACGCGGGTGAAGAAGCGTCAGTTGTGGCTAACACAGTGAAGAACGGCAGCGGTAACTTCGGTTACAACGCTGGCAACGACACTTACGGCGACATGTTAGAAATGGGTATCCTTGACCCAACTAAAGTGACCCGTTGTGCATTGCAATTCGCTGCGTCAATCGCAGGTCTGATGATCACTACAGAAGCTATGGTTGCTGAGATCCCACAAAATGCTAGCCAAGATATGGGCGGAATGGGTGGCATGGGCGGAATGGGCGGCATGATGTAATCTTACTTGTCTAAATCGGTGATAACTGCGTTGCTTCACCACTCGTTTAAGAAAGCTAAACGTCGTGGTAAAGCGCCTTGTTCTAACTCGATTTATCCAACGTAAGATACTTTGCTGGTCTGGAGCCTAAAAGCCTCAAACCAAAGTTCTTGTAAAAGAAAACCCCGATACTGGTAACAGTTTCGGGGTTTTGTTTTTGGTCAGGTAATTTGGGTAAGTTTCTGGTGTACTTAGCTACACTTTTTGGGATTTAAGCACTGAAATGACCATAAAAGTGTAACATTGTACACTTTTGGTTGACTTGTCATTTTCAACAATCCAAAAGTGTAGTTCTGTACACTTTTATATTGAATGGGGCTGGTTTTAGGGCTAAGGTGTATGAAGTTACACTTTTGGAGATGATGATGGTATCACCGCTAAATCAACAATCCCTCGGCTTGTTAATTAAAGAGCGAAGGAAAAGTGCTGCTCTTACTCAAGACGTGGCTGCCATGCTGTGCGGCGTAACCAAAAAAACGCTGATCCGAGTTGAAAAAGGTGAGGATGTTTATATCTCAACCGTATTCAAAATCCTTGATGGTCTGGGGGTTGATATCGTTTCGGTTCAAACCAGCGACACCGAAACTAACGTCTGGTATTAACCTATGAGTACTTCCAAAAAGCTCACGTTAGAGATGCACCTCGGTGATTTAATTATCGGGGAATTATCCTTTGATGCGACGACCGACACCTTTGCCGTACATTACACCAAAGACTGGCAACAGAGTGGATTCCCACTATCCCCAACAATTCCCTTAGATGGCATAGGAAGTAGCAGTCAGATATCGATGTTTTTGGTTAACTTATTACCGGAAAACAAAGGATTAGATTATCTAATTGAATCGCTTGGCGTCTCCAAGGGAAATACCTTTGCCTTGATCCGTGCAATTGGCCTCGATACCGCAGGTGCTGTTGCATTTGTTCCTAAGGGGACTTTGCTGCCTGAAACACAATTACGGCCAATTAAGGCTGAAGAAGTTATTCAGCGAATTGAAGATCCCACAATGTGGCCGATGGAAATTTGGGACGGCAAACCTCGACTGTCGGTAGCGGGTGTACAACCTAAATTAAACCTGTTTTATAACGGTGAAGAATTTGCATTTGCCGAAGGTGCGCTTTCATCAACCCATATTGTTAAATTCGAAAAATATCGCCATTTAGTGCTCAATGAATTTATGACGATGCGCCTAGCTAAGGCGATTGGAATGAATGTGGCTAATGTTGATATCGTTCATTTTGGCCATTACAAAGTACTCTGTGTCGAACGCTTTGACCGACGTTATATGCCAAATGAGCAAAGGGTATTAAGAAGGCATATTGTCGATAGCTGCCAAGCACTTGGTTTTAGTGTTAGCAAAAAATATGAACGTAATTTTGGTTCAGGGCGTGATGTTAAAGATATTCGTGAAGGGGTAAGTTTTAACAGGCTCTTTAGTCTTGCTGCAACATGCCGTAATCCAGTGGCTGCTAAGCAAGACATGTTGCAATGGGCGCTGTTCAATTTACTGGCCGGTAATGCCGATGCACACGGTAAAAACTACTCATTTTTTATGACGCCAAGCGGAATGGAGCCAACTCCTTGGTACGATTTGGTCAGCGTGGCTATGTATGAAGATTTTGAACAACAGCTTGCGATGGCAATTGATGATGAATTTGATCCAAACAGCATTTACGCGTATCAATTGGCTGCATTTATTGATGGCTTAGATTTACCAAGGAATTTATTAATCAGTAACTTAACGACAATAGCGCGAAGAATACCACAGGCAATAGATGGTGTGATTTCAATGCTCCCGGCCCTCGATGAGAGTGAAACAGTATTTGTGGCTCATTACAAAGCGCAGTTGCTGGCGAGATGTGATCGTTACCTTAGTTTTGCCGCCGAGATCAGGGATGTGGAAGTGTAGTGCTAGCTACATCTTATCAGCCAGCGTTAATTTCGCAGGGAAGGGGGTACTCCTGTCACCTTCGCTTTATTTGTTAATCTATAGAGTTGTGCATATCCCATCTTTGTCCGTCTTGCCGAGGTGAATCAAAGTCGTGGGGCTTCACCCCACACCCGACCAAGAGGGGATCAACAGCAATTCCCTCTTGGATCTCCCTTGCCGCCCCTGTACCTACGGAAGCTAGCCGGACATCCATGTCCGGACTCACGTAATTTATTCCAACGCCCTGCGGCAACTTCGCAGGAGAGGGTGAACTTGTGCGGTCTTGGTGTCGGCTGTTAAATCTAAAAGATTTATACCTGTCCCATCTTTGGTCAATTGGTGGCACATTAAATTCATAAAGCTTTAAATAGCGAGGTCAATTTAACCGTGATAATCTGCTCAAGTGTATGAATATTATACTTAAACATAGCCTAATGTTATCAAGGATTGAATATGTCTATTTCAGAGGAAGCAATGCAACCTAAATGTCCTGTTTGTGGTGCTCAGCCTGTTCATACTGATGAGCATCGAAAGTTTATGATTTGTAAGGAGTGCGGTCATAAGGAGAATTTTGACGATTTTATGGAGGAGCTTAGAACTAAGGTTTTACGTGAGGTCGGTGACTCTTTAACCAAGTCTTTCGAGAATGCATTTAAGGGCAATAAGAATATTAAGTTTACTAGGAAGTAGGGGGCTTTATGGAATTGACCGTTAGTGATATAGCGGCTATTGCAGCAGCGATATTTGCGGGGGGCTCATTAGTACATAGTGTGATAATCCATCGTAAGCAGAAAGATCTACTAAGAGAGTTAGGCTGTCTCCAGCGTGAGCTAACTGCTCTTCAACTAAAAGATGCTAAAGAGCGTGAGCTAAGTAAGGCAAAGGCAGACTTTACCGCTAGATTTGTCATTTCTGGTAGTAGTAAGCGACTAGTTATTACCAATGTTGGCTCAGCTCCTGCTAGGGATGTAAGAATAGACTTTGGAGGGGAAATTTACTTTGTTATAAATTCAGAAATAGAAGCTCTGTTCCCTTGTAGCTTGGATAGCTCTGAGTCTGTTAAGTTGTTAGCAACAAGCTCATGCAGTAACCGCGCTGTAAGAGAGTCGTTTAGGCTAACGTGGATGGACGGTGCTGGCGGTGGCAGTAAGGACTTTAATGTCCAGTATAGCTAGTTCTTCTATATGCAAACGAAAATTTAACGAGCCATCCATTGTTAAATTTGCAGAGTGTATGCTTGTAAAAAAGGCATACAGATAACTGGATAGTTGGTTGGATTAAGCATTGGCATGTAAGTGACCGTTGACGGCATGGCCGCTCTTTCACATCCATGTGATCGCGGCATTTGCACTTTCGTATGCAGCAGATGCCGTCGTCGAGCCCTCATGGATACTTCTTGTGAAATAAAAGGGGTGGCGTGTCACTGGAATGACAGTGCTTAAGCATCAGCTTCCGCTGTTAAGCCGCAAACGAGCAGCAAAAGAGTTTGCCGACCTTTGATAAGATCGAAAGCGAGGACTGACACATTTCTTTCTGAGTTATTTACAAGAAAAATATAGGTGTCTTTGAGTATTCCAAGCTTCTATGACTTGGCCGTAGGGTTATATAAAAATGGCAGTCTTATGTGTGATAGATTGGAGACTATTCTAATGATAAATTGGTTGAATACTAATGTATTGGCAGACATTTAAGCTGAACAAAAATAGTGGGTTAAGCTCTTATTCTCAATAACAATGCACTATTTTCATTCGCTAAATGCGGCATTAAACGAGCAGGAAACCCAGTATGAATATCCCAATGATTACCGCGCTTCAGTGTGCTATTACCGAAGCGCTCGAGAGTATACCAACCGCTGAGGCGGAGCAGATTTATGCATTGTCTTTCTATATCAACAACGAATATGACGATCCCCGTCTACCTACGCTGACAGTCGGCTATAACACAGTCGACGAGTGGCATGCCTCGATTCCAAAGGCTTCTAGCTCTGACGAAGCAAAATGGAACTATGCCTTCTGGCTTCAAAACGAACTCCTCGTCTTTGGGGATCCTGACTCTCAGACTGCGGATATCTTAGCTCGCTGGGTGGCCGATCTCGGTCTCGGGTACAGTGATGCGGAGGAAGATGTCGATTTTGATCGCTGCCTTGAGCTCGGTCAGGAGATAACCGAGCAATTTGTTGCCGCAGTATGTGTTGTCGCTTCTACACTCCATTCCAACTTAACCGTTAGTCGCGTTTTCGGTCGTTCTGTACCCATCATAGTTCACGAGCTCGAGTACTATAACGAGATCGCAGATCAGACAGAGGCCTGTAACCCTCCCAGACTCGCCGAAGAGTTCGTTGCTTGGGTGCGCTCAATCTAACGTTAGTAATCAGTTACAGTTGGTAAGGATATAGGGCAGATTGGTTGGCGGCGGTTCAATAAGTCTAATTACAGAGCTTAATCACATAGCTTAATCACATAACAAAAAGGATGCATCGATGAACGATGAGCAATACAAAAAGGGGCTTGAGGTGCGTCGTGCTGTGATGGGCGATAGCTATGTGGATAAGGCGCTCAATAGTGCGACGGATTTTACGCAACCGCTGCAAGATTTAGTCACGGCCAATTGCTGGGGTGAGGTTTGGGTGCGTGATGCCATTTCAAGGCAAACGCGCAGTTTGATTACCATAGCGACGCTGGCGGCATTAAAGGCGCCGACTGAATTAAAGGGCCATGTGCGGGGCGCGCTAAACAATGGCTGCTCGGTTGAAGAGATCCAAGAAGTCTTACTGCATTGCACCGTTTACTGCGGTATGCCTGCGGGGATTGAAGCTTTTCGAGCGGCGAAAGAGGCGATTGAGGAGTGGCAGGCGCAACACAGTTAGCTCACTTGGTATTAATCATTTTGAGCGTCAATGGCTATGAGGTTTAGTTGCTGTGAGATTTAGTTACATTGAGGTTTAGTGGTTTTAACATTCGCTAGGGGATCTGAGTTACGCGCATTCCCCTAGCGCATGATGGCTACAAACTTGAACAGTCTGCGCTTATTTTTGCAGTTGGGCTTTTGCGGCTTCTACTTTTGAAAAATCCAAACCGAGTTCAAGTACGGCCTCTTTGATCAAGGCTGGTTTCTGCATCACTAGCCCCAGCAGTTGTTGTAATTTTTCGGCTGGGATGCCTAATTGACCGAGCGTACCCATCGCCATTAATGGATTTTCGGTTAATGTTTGAAACAGTTCTTGGATTTTAGCGTCACTGACGTTGTGTTCTTTTAAGATGGCAATAATGGGATTCATTGCATTACCTTGTTGATATGAAAGTTAAACAGGTGCCGATTTTATCACAGTTCTGCCAGAGTGGTTGCCTCACACATGCTGTACCCGTTGGATGTTGCCACGCTTTACCTATGCCATTAAGCGCATTAGATTTTATCCCCAATAAGCTTTACTCTGGTGACGTATTCCCCAAAATCTGCCGATAAAACCTGAGCGACTGTCGTGCATCGTGAGCCGTTGCATTGGATATTATGGCTCTAGATATCATGCTCTAAGATATTGTGGCTCTAGATATTATTGCCTTAGATATCATGGATCAATGCGATTGGGTAATCGCTGGCTTTTATCATCCCTTAAAAATAGAAAGGAACTGTGGTTATGCTTGATGTTGTCGCGAACCAAGACAAAAGTATTGTGGTTAAACAGTTACGATACGGGCGTGATAATGAGGTGCTAGTGGTCGATGAGTGGCAACTGCACCCTGCTGAACATTGGGCGATTTTCGCGACCGACAGTTATTGTGGTTCCTTGCTCGGGCGAATATTAACGGGTGATATTCTGCCCGATGAAGGGACGATTGCTGGCCTGCCGCAACGTATCGGCTGGGTGTCACTTGGACTGCAGCAAGCGTTGCTGGAGCGCGAGTTAGAAAAAGACGAGTTGGATTACGGTTCGAGTGTCGAATCCTTAGTGTTGGAATGCTGCCAAGATGCCAAGCAACTCCCAGCATTATTACAAAAGGTTGGGCTTGAGCCGCTGCGCCTGCGCGGTTTTCGGCAATTATCCACGGGCGAAACGCGCAGAGTCATGCTGGCACGTGCACTGGCAATGTTACCGCAATTGCTGATTTTAGATGACCCTTACGCTGGGCTCGATGCTGAACATCAGGCGAGTTTATCTGAGCTGCTGAGTGAAGTGGCCGAGCATAGCCAGTTGCTGATCATTACCTCTCGCCAAGAAGAATTGCCGCCGTGCATCAGTCATGTGGCGCTGTTTAATGGTGAGATGCTCAAATCGGGGCAGAGTGTGCACAAACTCAGCCCGTCGATGTCGATTGAGCAATGGCACAATCATCCTGTGATGGCGCAGCTGAATGCGTTATCGGCGCAACGTAGCGATGAACTCTTGGCCTTGATGGAGCGGCAAAGGCACAACGCCGAGGCGTTTGATCCTCTGGTCGAGATTAAAAATGGCAGAGTGGAATATGTCAGTGGGCTGATTTTCAGCGGCGTGAATTGGCGCATCGAGGCGGGGCAACATTGGCAAGTTCGCGGCCCAAATGGCTGCGGTAAAAGCACTTTGCTGGGGCTGATTTTAGGCGACCATCCCCAATGCTATAGCAATGACATCACGCTCTTTGGCCGACCTCGCGGAAGCGGCGAGAGTATTTGGCAGATTAAACAACGGATTGGCATAGTGTCGTCGGCGCTGCACTTGCAATATCGCGTCAGTTGCTCGGCATTAGATGTGCTGCTTTCGGGCTTTTTTGACTCTATTGGCCTGTACCATAAACCCACTAAACCTCAGCTGGATTTGGCGAAGGAATGGTTGGCTATTTTGCACATGACAGGGCTGGCGAGCACGAGCTTTAAGAAGCTCGATTATGGTCAGCAGCGGTTATTGCTGATAGGTCGTGCCTTGATTAAACAGCCACTGTTACTGATTTTAGATGAGCCGTATCAGGGCTTAGATTTTATCAATCGCACCTTAGTGATGCGGGCGCTGGAGATGATAGCCGAGCATCA
Source organism: Shewanella sp. SM95 (assembly GCF_025653595.1). Lineage (NCBI taxonomy): Bacteria > Pseudomonadati > Pseudomonadota > Gammaproteobacteria > Alteromonadales > Shewanellaceae > Shewanella > Shewanella sp. SM95. Next base: position 93,421 of record NZ_JAKKSE010000018.1, on the reverse strand, counting down.
TCTGAGCCAATTGCTTTACGTGTCGCACCATAGGGAAGATGCCTTACCTGCGATTAAAAACTTTGTCGATTTTATTAAGCAAGATGACGGCTATTCGGTACAGGTGAGCGATAGTGAGTCTGAGGATTTCACCCGTTTAAATCCATGAACATCATCAATAACAGCGGCTTAACGGCTGCTTCTTTGTTTGCAGAGTTTGTCATTATCCCTCGGCACTCCAACGCAGGTTAAAATTGACTTTACAGGGCGCTAGCCATTGAGTGTGTTAGTCACGCTCAATGGCAATATACCTGTGGCGCGAAAGATTTTCGTATTCCAGTGAAAACTGAGATGCACCACATATCGATAATGAGGGTATCGCCCTAGTGTTTAATCCCCCATTCGTCAGACAGCAGTTCTGTTAATTAGTCATGCTTGATATAGGTAACTGTGAGCCGTCTTACAGTTTTGAATGTCGTTGGCGCGAATAATAGTTTCTGGCCTAGGCCAGAAACTCGTGACAGTTTTATGGTTCATCCACTGAACTTATTCATCAAGTCAGTTATTACGCTTGAGAATCCAGAACTATGGACTCCCTTAGCTAGATGAGCCCGAGTGTTACTCGTAGTACCGAAGATGTGCACTTAAGACCTAAAACACGATTTCAAGACATTTAAGACGACTTAAAGATAAAAACCGTTATGCCAAGACCCAAAAAATGCCGTCAATTATCGAGCTGTGTGCCCTGTAGCCTATTTAAGCCTAATGGGATCCCTGCGGTTAAATTAACCCATATTCAATTAGAGGCCGATGAGTTTGAGGCCCTCGAACTGGGTGATGTTAAAAGATTAAGCCAGATCGAAGCAGCGGCCTTGATGGGGATCTCTCGGCAAACCTTTGGATACCTTCTCGCCAATGCCCGCAAAAAGGTGGCGACGGCCATTACTCAAGGTCAAGCCTTGAGGCTGCCAACCCAAACAGACAAGGATTTATCATGATTATTGCCATGCCGATGAGCCGCGAACGCCTCGCCAGTCACTTTACGAAAGCCCTACAAATTGGCTTTTATAATGAACAGTTTCAACGAATCAAACTGGTCGATAACCCGGCAATTGAAGGTGACTGTAGTGCTAAAAAAGCCTTACTAGAGCTGATTATTCAACAAGGTACCGACATTGTACTTGTGCAGAATATCGGTGAGCGAATGTTAGGAAAGTTGCTCGATGCGGGGATTAGCGTGAGTAAAGGCAGTGCCAGTCAAACAGTGGCGACTTTGCTGGCACAAACGGCGGATCTTAATCTTAGATTGACGGATGCATCCCAAGGCCGCGCTTCACTCAAACATGCAGCCAAGGGCGGATGTTGTCATTCTACAGGTGACGGCTGTGGTTGCAGCGGTAAAGCTAAAGCAGCACCTAGCTCAACACGTCTTATAAGCACGCCAGCAGTACAGGTTAAGCTCGATAAGTCAGTGCATTACGCTGGGTTTAGACCCTTGGTAAATAAATAATCTCAGTGTTTAATTTGAATTATTCCGCCACAGTTAAAGCGTAGGGGCGGGCAAGCGCCCCTCGAATATCCACTAACGAAAACACCTTGGAAAACCGTCCAAAGGTTTTGCCATAAAACACACATTCCACCACAGGCAAGGCAAATACATTGCGGCTCGCCGCTATCTCACCTTGGGCTTGGCAATCAATATAGGCCATCCGCATCTGCGGGAATTCTTGCACCAACATCTCAGCAATTCTCGGTTTGAGCGTTTGACACACACCGCAGTTTGGCGCGCCAAATAACAACAGCACCGCCGCATGCTCAGTTAACATGGACTCCAGTATTTCAGGTGAATCAATGTGCGTGATGATATCAGTGTGCATGCGTTACCATTTTGAAGTTGCTATGGGTATGAATTCATGGGCTAGTTTGCGTATTTCTAGGGTTAAAGCCAGCCCATTTTTACCACGCTACTACCGATAAATTGACCAAGGTAGAATAAGCCAAGCATGAGAAGCCCGATACAGGCTGCAATCACTCCGGTTTGCTGTATGCCTGTCAGGCTATCTCGCCATTGTTTAGATTATTTATCATTTCACTACCTGCTACCTGCTACCTGCTACCTGCTCAGGCTTAAGGTTATACGCGTGACTTTACATATGTCGCATTGCTAACTGCACCACTGGCGCTCGCAGGGAATGCCATCATCGTCACCATCCATTTGAGTATTGGGGCAATTTTGGATGTAGAAAGTCGCCTCAGCACAGGAACTCATGTGGCTGCAATGGGTTTTACCCGCTTCACATTGGAAACTTGGTGTTGCCGTTGCTTGTGTTCGCGCTTTAGTTTCATACATGGGCATTGGCTGAGTGTCTTCATTCGTGAGGACTGGTACTTCATCGATTGCAGGAGCTTCATTGAATTCTTGGTATTGTTTAAAGCCAAAGATAACAATGGCCACGATGATTAGCAGCGGGATTATCGTATTAAAAGAGGATTTTCGTGGGCTATGGTAATGCGCTTTGTTTTTGTTATTGAAGTTTTCATTGCGTGATTGGATATGAGAGTGGGAGCGTGTTGTTGCACTCGCTGCAACGACAGCGACGCCTTCAATCGAGGCGATAACCGCTTTTCTTTTGCCGTCATTTTGCACTTCCGTTTGAAACAGAATGCTGTCGCCCACTATGGGTTTTCTCGCCATCTTTTTCAGCACCGAAATGTGAATAAACACATCTTGGGCTGCGTTTTTTTCAGGCTGAATAAAGCCAAATCCCTTTTCATCGTTCCAGCGTACCAGCACGCCTCTATCCATGAGCATTTTCTATGTCCTTAATTTAACCGCTTAATATTTTTAGTTATTGAATATCAATACTTACTTGAGTCGTTCAGATTTATCTTTTTTAAGGAGCAAACCGTACTTAGGTTGACGAATCGGCTATTCAATGTTGGATGCTAAGTTACTCAAGCAAAGGAAGTTTTGCAATTTTTTATCTTGAATTTGCTTATGTGTGACTCATTCGCATTGAGTGTATGGCGGTGGGGAAATGTGAGCACTTAGCAGAAACGGTTGGCATTTTGGTAAATTCAATACAAACAATAGATTGCATTAACAATAAACAAATCGATCAAAAAACGTGCATGAAAACTTGCAATCTTACTGTGTGCTACATAGTATTTGCTGTGTGGCACACAGTGTGTGTGACACAGTGTTAAGGACAGGAATTCGACAATGACAAGTTCACAGCTAGTCAAAATGCGACTCGAGTTGCGCCGTGGGGTATTAGTGTTGGCGGTACTGGGATTATTAAAACAAGCCCACTACGGTTATTCGCTCCGCAAACAGTTGCAGGAAGGCGGTATCGATATTGACGAAGGGACTCTGTATCCCTTAGTGCGCCGCCTAGCCGATCAAGGATTGTTGGATAGTGAGTGGCGACAGGCCGAAGGGCGTGAGCGTCGTTATTACCAATTGTCGTCATTGGGGGCTGAGTTGCTCAGTCAACTGACCGATGAATGGCAGCAACTTAATGGCGCCTTGGCTTTTTTACTGGAGCAAAGCGCTGACACTAATGGCTCTGATATGAAAAGCTCAGACGAGAGTGCAGAGGAGATTTGATATGGAATTAGTCGATCGCTATATCGCCGCGGTGCAGCGAGAATTACCCGAGAATAAACGTCAGGAAATAGGCCGTGAATTAAAAGCCAATATCTGCGACCAATTGGATGCCCTATCTGAACAAGGTGAATTGACTGAAGCGCAAATTGTCGCGGTATTAAAGCAAATGGGTCATCCCTGTAAGGTCGCGCAGCAATTTGTTCCGGCAGTACCTATTATTGCCTCTGAGGATATTCCGCTTTTTAAACATACACTTTTCACTGTGCTTGGGGTCTTGTTTGTGCTGCAGGTTGTGGGCGGCACGACTCAATGGTTGGGCTCTGCAGAGGGGGATCTATTAGGATTTATCCACCATATTGCCAAAGGTTTTATCGGCGATGCCTGTCTTGCCTTTACCGCTATCCTGTTGGCCTTTTGGAGTTTCTCGGCTCAGGGGAAACCCCTATCTGGCAGCAATTGCCAAAAATGGCAGCCGCAGAATTTGCCTAAGGTTGGGCCCGGTTGGCAGCATATTAGTTTAAGCGATGTGTTTACCGATCTGGCGACATATCTTTTTCTCTTACTTGTGATTTGGTGTTCTGTGTGGATGAGTAGCGAGCAATTAGCCGCGCGGACTGTGATTTTCAGCGCCAGTGCTCAGCAATTGTTGCAATGGTTTAGCCCTATTATTTTGCTGTCTATGGGGAATAGTCTCTGGCAACTACGCCGCCGAGTGTGGACTACTGAATTGTTACTGGCGAATATGGGGATCAATCTTGCTTATGCCTCGTTCTTAGTCTTTCTGGCCTTTAGTTCGCCACTATTACAAAGCCAAGTACAAAACCAAGGAGCTGAATTAAATGGGGAGTTTACGTTATTACAGTTAGAACATTGGCTAAGTTATACTCTAGTGATTGCCGCTATGTTCCCTGGCTATGAGGTGATTCGCGATGGGGTGCGTTGGCGTAAACTCGCAAGCAAATAAGTAAGGTTTAACCTAGGTTTTGTAGGTGAGTTTTATGCGCTTTTTCATCGAATACATGGCCTGTTCAGTATGATTGAACAGGCTTTTTACATTAGTGCCATCTTCTGTGGAGAAAAGTAAGACACGACTTTTACCGTCGATGCTGATTTATTCTGGGGTATCGCCATGATTCATTTCATTATTAAGCGATTTTTGGGCCTGTTGTTTGTAGGTGTCAAATATGCCTTCTTGCTTCATCTGTTTGAGCTCCCGAGCAAGATTAACGGCGAGTGCCGCGTGACGTTTATTTAAGTAACCATAGCTGGTGAGTTCTTCTAGGGTGGTAATCGCGATTATTTTGCTGCCTTGAAACTCAGGCGTTTGTAATAGATCCAATGAGCTTGCCTCCGTATCAATATAGATATCGATTCGGTCGCGGAGCATTTTACGAAAGGAGCTCGCAGGGGATGAAGATTCAGTCAGACGCTCCTTAGGAATGAGTCCCTTTAGCTTTTGTTCTGCGAGGAACACGCCTCGATAGTATTCGATCTTGTATTGACTCTTTTGCAGTGCTTGCCAGTCAGGTATTTTGATTTCGGGATTGTGCGCGAAGGCAATTAAATGGGTATCGATAACCGGTTCTTCAATTCGAATGAGGTTGGTAAACTTTTCGCCATAACGAGATACTCGCCCCGGCTCGCCATCCACTTTACCTGAGTCCGCCATCATACTGGCACTGGCTGCGGGAACCACTTGATAGGAGAAGTCATATCCTAAGCGTTCAAAGGCTTGGGCGTAAATCAGTTCAGCCCATTTAAAGTAGAAGTTATGTTTGGGGTCCTCATAAAACGCCATCGTAATGATAGGTTTATCAGCAATCATCGCTGTGGTTTCTGCTGTTGATTTGCTGGTTGCATGAACCGAGACACAAAAGAAAAGGCCTACCCACACACTCCAAATGTGCATATTGCTCCATCGTTGCATAGCGTGTCTCTCAAAGTGTTGAGTTATTTAGAGTATAGCTAGCCTGATAAATGGGTTCATTTTTATTCAAGCAAGATTATTTCATTACCATGATTTCGCACTAACACACGGTTGAAATGTGATCTGCTGGCGGACATTTTGTCCTTTTGGGTTTAAAAATGTGCGATACGGCACATAGAAATGATATTTGCCCGTATTTTGCTGGTTTTTTATTCATCAGAGTTTGAGCTTGATCGGTTTTTTGCTTGTAAATAAGGCGTTAAATCCTTGCCGTCTATCACCTGTAGTAGGAAAGAAAGGATGAAATCGGGACTGGGATTATCAGGAATGCGGTTATCAAAGCTTTGGTTATCAATGACGTGGTTATTACCTCTTTGTTGTTTATCGAGTGCCGTAGTGGCAGAGGCGGCAACGGACAATATCGAACGCCTTGAGGTGCGCGGTAGGCAAATTAATACCTTAGGCCATAGTACTTCGGCATCTGAGGGAATAGTCGGCGCGGCAGAAATCGAGAGTCGACCCCTATTACGAACCGGCGAAATCCTCGAATTTGTTCCTGGGATGATAGTCACTCAGCACAGTGGTTCGGGTAAAGCGAATCAGTATTTCTTACGCGGTTTTAATTTGGATCATGGCACAGACTTTAATACTCGAGTCGATGGTATGCCTGTGAATATGCGAACCCATGGGCACGGTCAGGGTTATACGGATCTTAACTTTTTGATCCCTGAACTTATAGGCGAGATCCGTTATGCCAAAGGCGCTTATTATCCTGAGGTGGCCGATTTTTCTGGCGCGGGTGCTGCGCAATTACTGCTGGCTGATCAACTCCCCCATAACCAAGTTGGGGTGACGTTGGGTGAATATGGCTACCAGCGACTCGTGGCGACTCAGGAGTTAAACACTGACATGGGGCGTTTTATTTGGGGTGGTGAGGCACAAACCTATGATGGCCCGTGGACGGATATTGATGAGGATGTGAGTAAGATCAGTGTCGTCGGGCGTTATTTAACTCGGCTCGGCGAGGGTGACTTGAGCGTCACTATGATGGCCTACGACAACAGCTGGAATTCGGCGGATCAGATCCCCGCCCGTGCGGTGGATTCTGGATTAATTGATTTTTATGGATCTTTAGATAAAGACGTCGGCGGTGAATCGAACCGTTATAGCGTTTCAGCTAATTACGATGCGGGTGATTGGCAGGGAAATGTCTACGCCATTCGTTCGACTATGAATTTATTCTCTAATTTTACCTATTTCTTAAACGATCCCATCAATGGTGATGAGTTTGAACAAGTCGATGAACGCACGATTTGGGGCGGCGATCTTAAGCGTGATTGGCAGACTTTACTTGGTGGCACTCAACTGAATTACAGTGTGGGCGGCGATGTGCGTTATGACGATATTGGCGCAGTGGGTTTGTATAACACTCAGGCGCGACAACGGCTGAATACGGTAAGGCTTGATGAAGTGCAAGAGTTGTCGAGTGGCATCTTTGGCAAAGTTGAGTGGCTGCCAGCTGATCAATGGCGTTTTAATCTTGGGCTGCGTTACGATTATTTTGATGTGCAGGTCGACAGTGATAATCCGCTTAACAGTGGTGATGCGTCTGATGGTATGTTCAGCCTCAAAGCCGGCGCTTCTTATTTGTGGAGCGATAATCTTGAGTTATATGTTAATGCAGGCCAAGGGCTACATTCGAACGATGCCCGCGGTGCAACAATCAAGGTTGACCCAGTGAGTGGCGATGAGGTCGAAAAAGTCGATCTACTTGTGCGCTCAAATGGCGGCGAATTTGGGGTGAAATACTATGACAGGGACTTTATTAATTTCTCTGCTGCGGTCTGGTATCTGCAACTAGATTCAGAATTAGTATTTGTGGGCGATGCGGGTAACACTGAGCCGAGTCGTGCATCTGAACGTTATGGTGCTGAATTAACGGCTTATTATTGGCTGAATGAGGCAATCAGTATCGATATGGAATTAGCGTGGACTAACGCTAGATTTACTGAAAATGAATTTGAAGAGGGCAAGTATATCGATGGCGCAGTTCCCTTTGTTGCCAGTGCGGGCATCACCTATCGACCCGACGGCGATGGCCTGTATTCGAGTGTACGCGTGCGGCACCTTGGCGAGCGGGTGCTCGACAGCTTTAATGACCACAAGGCTGATGCGACCACATTAGTTAACCTCGCATTAGGATACGAGTTCCGCCGCTTCGATATTAAGCTTGAGCTGCTCAATGTGTTTGATAGTAAAGATCACGACATAGATTATTTTTATGCCTCTCGTTTGCCCGGCGAAGCTGCCGAAGGTGTTGAAGATCAGCATTATCATCCTGTTGAGCCACGAATGGTGAGAGTCAGCGTGAGTTATCATTTCTAGTGATATTCATCTGTTAAGGCGATATCGAAGGTTATTACGTATGTCGCCGAGCAAAAATGTATCTCATTAAGCGTCCAGATGGTTGGGCGCTTTTTTCTGCTGCACTCATTTAAGCACTAATCTAAGCCCAAATCGTTTCAAACTATGTGGCTGCAATAATTTACTATTCCCGCGCTGACAATGGAGGCTAGAATGAGGACGAGTCGATCTGAGTTTCCCCCTGTTTTACAGCTGATGCTATAGGTAATCGCCGCGAGTTATGAGTACTGCAACCCCCATTGAAAACATTAATTATTGGCGTCATCCTAGCTTATCAGGCATAGAACTGAGTCAGGCGGAATTTACGCATTTCAGTTTTGATAAACATGTGCATCTGGATTACCACTTAGGCGTAGTCACTCAAGGTGCGCAGCAGTTTGTGAATAAGGGCAGCAGTTATCAGCTTGGTCAGTATAGTTTATCGACCTTAAATCCCGACGAAACCCACGATGGTCAGAGCCGCGATGCCGACGGTTATCGGGTGAAAGTGATGTCGATCCCCGTGGAATATATGAATGAAGTCAGCCAAGAACTGGGTTTGAAGGAGCACTTTTTCAGCGCGCCTATGGTGGATGACCCTACGCTTTATCAATATTTTATTCAGCTACACGAGCTATTAATTCAAGGCCAATGCAGTGCGCTTGCGGGTGAGTCCCACTTACTGAATTTTATTCATCTGCTGCTGGAGCGTTACCCGAGCGGTATTTCATCTTGCCTATCTAAACCGAATCAACCGCAGGGGTTATCTAAGTTGCAGGTGAGCTTAGTGAAACAGCGAATTCACGATGAGCCTTGGCATAATACTCAACTTGAAACCTTAGCCAATGAAGTGAATTTAAGTAAGTTTCAGTTTTTACGGCAATTTAAACAGGCAACAGGGATGACTCCCCATGCTTATCTCAAGCGGGTGCGTTTAGAGTTGGCGAAAAAATCCTTAAGCCATGGCGCTCTAGTGGCGGATGTGGCGCAGCAGTTTGGATTTTTCGATCAAAGTCATTTAAACAAAGCTTTTAAGCAGGCATTCCTATTATCGCCAGTGCAATTTCAGCGGCGTATGCTCTAATTTCCCCCCGTCGTTCGACGCCGCTGGTTTTTAAAAAACACTGAATAGTGCAATTTATTACAATTCAGCGCTGCGACAAATTGCCATACTGGCTGCCTCAGTTATCGTTATTAACCTTTTTTGCGGAGCCGCATATCTATGGATTTATCTTTATTACTCACCTTGGCTGTAATCCATGCCGTTGCTTTAATCAGTCCCGGACCCGATTTTGCTATTATGGTGAAGATTGCGACTCAGCAGTCCAGAAGCACTGCGGTTGCCGCCGCTGTGGGGATTTCAATAGCCATTTTAGCTCATACGATTTTGAGTCTGACCGGTGTGAGTCTACTCATTAAGAGTTCGCACACTCTGTATCTCTTAGTGCAAATTGTGGGCGCTTCTTACCTCGCTTGGATGGGGTTTGGTGCCCTGCGTGCCGGTCTTGCGATACTCGCTAAACGTAAAATGAGTGCCAGAGTCCATGCAGGGACAAATGATGATGCTGTCATTAGTGCTGGTGACGTTGAAGGTGTGGCGTCTGTTGCTGGTGGCTTAGGTGGCGCTATGTCGCGCAGGCAAGGTTTTTTGACTGGGCTTTATACCAATCTATTGAATCCGAAAGCATTAGTGTTTTTCTTAACCCTGTTTTCGGCCTTGATTACCCCAAGTGTTACAACGAGTACTAAAATCGCTTCCGCTATTTTGTTGTTGTCTTTGTCATTGGCATGGTTTGGCTTTTTAGCGGTAATGTTGTCAAAGGCGCAGGTGCAACTTAAATTGCAGCGACTAACACCGGTTATCGATGCGGTTATTGGTGTCATCTTTATGTCAGTAGCCTTGGCGATTTACTCAAACCTATTATTAACCGCTTAGTCAGGCGCAGTGTAAATCACCTTAGGTTTTAGTCTGAGGCACTTATGGTATTCTTGGCCTTTAGTCTCAGCAGAGACATTTGGAGTAAGGGATAAAGATGCCATTCGCCTCACGACTTAAGGGAAGCAAATTAGCTGTTTTCAGCCAAGTTAAACTGATGAATATCGCGTTTTCAGCGGCGTTAATATTCAGCGTTATGGGTTTAAGCATCAATGCAAACGCCGCTGATGAAGCCATGCCACAGGAATATATTCCTCTGGTGCAGGGGCTTATCGACGCCGCCAAGGCCAATGATCCTGAAGCGATTGCTAAGCGTGTGGCTTACCCGCTTAAACGTGAATATCCGATCCCCGCGATTCAAAATACCCAGGAAATGATCGCACGTTTCGATCAGGTTTTTGATCCTAAGCTGCTTGAGCAGATCGCCCATTCTAAGATTGAAGCCGATTGGCAGACGATGGGCTGGCGCGGCATTATGCTCGGTAGCGGTGTTGTGTGGCTGGATTTTGATGGCAAGATCATCGCCATTAACTATCAAACACCGGTAGAGGCAAAACTGAAAGCAGAGCTTATTGCTAAGCAACAAACGGCATTACATCCGAGTGTGAGTGAGTTTGTCAGCCCAGCGTTATCTTGGGAGACCGCCAAGTTTACCATTCGTGTCGATGATATGGGGAACAGCCAATACCGCTATGCCGCATGGGCAAAGGGTAAGTCATTGAGCGACAAGCCAGATTTAGTGCTGAATAAAGGCAAACTCGTGTTTGATGGCAGTGGGGGGAACCATTCATATCAATTTCGCAGCGGCCCATACCAGTATTATTGTTATGTCACCGTCTTAGGCGGCAGCGATAGTCCTCTAGGCGAGCTAGTGGTGTTTAAGAATGACCAAGAAATACTGACACAAGCTGTTATTAAAGCAGACTAGTCTCGTTTCCCTATCCCTATGAGTGAGATTTAAAGCAGCGACTATCCGTTGATAGTCGCTGCTTTAGTAATCCATGTTTTAGAAAGTCACTGGTGCAACAATGCTAATCTTAACTAACCCTCTCGCTGTTCGTTTAGCTAAAAAGCTACTGTCCAAAAGCGAGTTACTTACTGTTCACTCATGCTATCGCGTTTTCTCTGCTGATTAAGAGTGAAACATTAAAGACTGATAAGTATTTGATTATTTATGCATATTGCCTGCCTTAATCGAGTTCTGCACAAGTTTGTCATGATAATGCGCAGAATACGTCGACTAAGCGCTAAAACACTCGAAAATTGCACTTTAACTATAATTAAAGTGAAAATTTATTTCTAATCTGTACAGTGTGAGTATGACTCTTATAGCTTCTAATATTGAGGTCAAAATCCGTATGCCACTACAGATGGACTTGTTGCGTGTTGATGAGTGAATGACATGGCAAACCTCTATGAGTGGATATCAGCAAACGCAAAACTGCTAACAACTAAAATTATTGGTCCCAAACATTAGTCTTCAACACATATCTCTATCCAAATGTGAGTTATAACATTCTGTGGAAATGACTATTCACGTAGCATTATTCAGTCGGTTTTAATTCGCGAAATAAAAAAGAGCATTAAGGATGAACTTAATGCTCTTTTTTATGGATAAATGCCTGCTCAAACTGTGTTGCGGTAATGGGTTTACCGTAGAGATAGCCTTGGCCTAAGTCGCATTCTTCGTGACGAATAAAGGCATCTTGTTCTAGGGTTTCTACGCCTTCGGCGATCACTTCCAAGTCCAGTTTCTTACCAATGGCAATAATTGCCTTTGTTAACTCTCTATTTTGTTCGTTTTCTTCGAGTTTACTAATAAAGCAGCGATCGATTTTTAAGGTGTCGAAAGAGTATTTTTGTAGATAACTTAAGGATGAGTAGCCTGTGCCAAAATCATCTAGGGATATGCGGATACCGAGTTCTTGTAGTTTTTGGATGGCATTGTGGGCAATGTGTTCATCCTGCATCAGCATGCCTTCGGTAATTTCAAGTTCTAAGGCGGTGGGGGGCAATTGATAGAGGGTGAGTAAGTCGGCTATGTGTTCGCTAAAGCGGGGATTGCGCATTTGCAAAGGGGAAATATTGATGGCGATTTTAAACTCTTGGCCTACCTCGCGACACCATTTTGCCGCCTGAGACAGCGCGGTATGCAATACAAAATTGCCAATATCGATAATCTGGCCATTACGTTCAGCTAAGGCGATGAATCTGTCTGGGGCGACATTGCCAAGGATGGGATTATGCCAGCGCAGCAGGGCTTCGGCACCAATCACTTGCTTCGTCTTTAAGTTAATAAAGGGTTGGTAATGCAGACTTAATTCGTTCTTGTTCAGCGCATCGACCAAGTGGGATTCCAGTTGATAGCGTAGGTTTAAAGCGGCTTGCGTATCTTGATTAAAGAAGCTGTGAGTTGAGCCATCAGCCTTGCTGATCGTCATGGCAGCTCCGGCTTTTTGCAGCAGGATGGCGGCATCGATACCATCCATAGGCGCTTGTGCTATGCCCATGCTCGAGGGAATCGTGATTACAAAATCAGCCACACCAAAGGGCGTGTTACAGCAGTTAAGCACTTTATTGATGAGTTTATTGGTTTCGTTATTCGAAGGTTTGTGGGCTTGAATAATCACAAACTCGGCGCCAGCGATGCGGGCGATAAAGGTGTTTTCATCGGTATAGTGCTGTAAACGTTGGCTGAGAATAGTGAGAATTTTATCGCCAATCAGGTAACCATAACTGTCGTTGATGGATTTGAAATTGCGCAGCCCAAGATAGAGTACTGAAATCTTTTCTTTGCGATTAACTTTTTCGAGCATGATCGACAGACTATTAATCAAATTGATGCGGTTGGGTAATCCCGTGAGCGGATCGTAGCTTTTATGGTATTCCAGTGAGGTTTCGGTGGAGGTGCGGTTTTCGATTTCTTTAATGAGCTTACCGCTAAGTTCGGCGAGTTCATGGGTGCGCTGTTGTACTTTTTGCTCTAGCTGCTGATTGTGCAGTTGTAGCTTAGCCTGTTGATAAAGGGTGACTAGGTTAGCTTCGATACCATTTTGAAACCGAGCGAGTAAGCTGCGAAAAGATTGGCGGTAATTATGCTCTTGGCTATCGAGCATGCAGATAGTGCCAAAGGCACTGCTATCTGGCCAACGTAAAGGTAAACCACAGTATGCGATCATGCCGAGTTTAATGTCAGGATTTTTGTCCCAGTTTTTATCTTTTAGGGCGTTAGGAATGTGGAGTTCCTTACCTTCTTTGATCACTGTTTCGCAGTAAAGCCCGTGGCCTAAACTGTCTTTATCATGTTTTTTATAGGGATTACCTTGGGTGCGGCTCGAGGTAAAGACCTCAATATCGGTTTGATGGACACGCATGATCAAAGCGGCGGGAGTGTCGACTAATTCAGAGAGCAAATCTAAGGTTTGTTGCCAGTTATCAACCATTTCTTGGGGAACAACGATTTTGTCTGTGTCGATAGCAATGTCGGCAAATAAACGATCTTTTTGAGACTGGTTAATGGCGAGGTTGTATGGCATGAATGCTCAGTCCTAGAGGCGCGATACTATTCATAAACTATAGTCTTTTTACTCATGATGTGAGTCTTTTCGGTAAATTTAGTTACTGCAAAATCTCGGTTCTATCTTAAATACTGCGCTGTTAGATCTCTTAAGTGTTAGGTAAGAATTCAACGGTACTCTAACACTAAATGTTCTGGTTTTTGGATTTATTAGTGAATAACTATCTGAAAGATAAAGTTATGATGACATTTATGGATTTTGCTAAGGGGCATTTAATTACGCCGCTTTTAGTGTTTGCAGTGATCATAGTGGGGCTTGAATGGACTCACGCTGATATGAAAGTCGCGACTTTGTTATTTCATTGGCAAGGGGGCATCGACTCTTGGCCATTGAGAGGATATTGGTTGACCGAAGATTTACTGCATGTCACTGGGCGTAACTTTGTCATCTTGCTGGCGGTGAGTGTCGTAGTCGGCATTGCCTTTAGTTTTCGAAGTGACAGGGTAAAACCGTACCGCAAGGGCCTGATTTACCTATTTAGTAGCGTATTGGCGAGTGTGTTGCTGGTCCGAATTGGCAAGAGCGTTACTCACATGACCTGCCCGTGGGATGTGATTGAGTTTGGCGGCCATATGATACATTCATCCTTGTTTTCTCGTTTACCTAAAAGTGCTGAGTTTGGTCAATGTTTCCCGGGTGGTCATGCCAGCGGCGGGTTTGCTTGGGTTGCCTTGTATTACGTGCTGCGTGAGTATCGCCCGCATTTAGCTAAGTTTGGATTAATCTTTGGTTTGAGTTTAGGCCTAGTATTTGGCATTGGCCAAGAGTTACGCGGCGCCCACTTCTTGAGTCATGATTTATGGAGTTTAGCCATAGCATGGACGTCCGCTAGCCTACTCTACTATGTGTTTTTTCTGCGCTCGCCTGCGTTTAGAAAGTCTAAATTGGTCGCTTTGGGTCAAATGTTCAAGGTTATAAGTAGTGGAATACCGCAAAAATAACGAGCTGCGAAGCTAAAGCCCTGAGTCCTTATTGGGTTCAGTGTTTTTTTATGGCTTAAAATCTAAATTCGAAGCGCATATCAGGTCTGCGTAGGCGAGATCTTTCATCTAACAGTTGGTTTTTTTCGTTGAGTAGGCTGTTTTTCTGTTTCAATAAGTCAGCCTTGTCGGTGAGATTATTGATCTTGCCATCAAGACTGCTTATTTCTCTCTCTATGGTATTTAAGCGATCGGCAATCTCAGTTAAACGTTTGTTGGTCAGGTATTGTTGATGGCCTTGGTTATAGCGCTCAACAAACTGGTTATTACTGCAAACCCCATAATAACTTTCTCCCGCTAAGCCTACGCGGTAGCCATTTTCTGGCACGCAGTAACTGGCTAACCCTTGCTGGTATCCTTGTTTCCACTGCGCGGTATCGACACTGAGATTAAATTCACGACAATCTTTTTGATATTGATTTAATTGCCCAGAACTTGTCCCACGGTTGCCATCGGCAAGCCCAAGGGCAAACCAATCACTATTGGCGCATTCTTCAATAGATAAGCTGCTGCATTGAGTCAGGGATAAGACTGAAAGTGCGAGGAAAATGCTGGGATAGTGCATGGATAAGTTCTCTATATGTTGTGGCGTTTAGGATAAAGGCTCTTATGGGGGAGATCTAGCTATATATACCGCCGTTTATACGGTCATAGATGCGTTTTGTTGGGCTGAATCCATCACAGTTTAGCGGATGAAGGCATGATAACCAGCTGATATTGTGTTAGTTTGCGATTAACACTTTAATGTCTGCTTTGGGGTTAGCTATGATTTCACCCGTTTCATCGGCGCATTCTGCTTCATTACCGACGGCCAAATCGGTTCATCAATCTAGTGATACGGCGGAGCCAAGTGGACTGAAATCTTTTACCTATGGCGCATTGGGCTTGGCGGCTCCCAAAGCTGAGCCCAGTTCCGATGTTGCTGCGATGAGCAAAACTGAGGCGCCTACTCCCGATACAGCCCCTAATGACGCGAATGATTCGAACGATACTTATTACAGTGCTGGGCAAATATTGAAAGCGGCGGCGACCGTGGGAAGTGTGATTGCCTTATTTGTGTGAGTTAAGTTTCTGCGTAAACCTAGCTCGGATATCTATTTGAGCGGTCTTGAATTTGAATGTTCGCTGCAGGATAGTGGCTGTGGTTTTACCTCTTGCTTTATACAGGTTGGCGGAAAAGAATATTCTTTTAGTTTAAGCTTCATTTTCAGTCTCTTTCTTTGCCAAAGTCCTCAGTAAATCTGGTATTGTGTTTAACACGCAAGTGCATTAGTTTTTACTTAAAATTCGTTTAACAATCCTGAACTATATTCATCAAACTTCCGCTGGAGACCGCTTTTGTATGAAGATTTGCCCGCAGTATTCCATATCATGCCTAAGTAAGGTATAAGGGCGCTATGAAAACTCCGAAACGAATCCAACCCCTGGTTGATGAAGGACTGGTCGATGAGGTCATTAGCCAGTTAATGAGCGGTAAAGAAGCGACTGTGTACGTTGTACGCAGTGGTGATGATATCCGCTGTGCCAAAGTCTATAAAGAAGCGGACAAGCGCAGTTTTAAGCAAGCTGTGTTGTATCAAGAAGGCCGAAAAGTCCGCAACAGCCGTCGAGCACGTGCGATGGAGAAAGGCTCTAAATTTGGTCGCGATCAGCAGGAAGAAGCTTGGCAAAATGCCGAGGTTGAAGCGCTTTATCGTTTAGCGAATGCGGGTGTGCGCGTGCCAACGCCCTATGGCTGTTTTGATGGCGTGTTGCTGATGGAGTTAGTGACGGATGCCGAGGGCAATGTCGCACCGAGATTAAACGATGTCAGTATGTCGGCAGAAAAAGCCCTGAACGATCATGCGTTGGTGATGACCTATGTCAAACGTATGCTTTGTGCGGGTTTAGTGCACGGTGACTTGTCTGAGTTTAACGTGTTAGTCGATAGTGAAGGGCCAGTGATTATCGACTTGCCTCAGGCCGTCGATGCCGCGGCGAATAACCATGCCAAATGGATGTTAGCGCGTGATGTGAATAACATGACCCAATACTATGGCTTGTATGCTCCTGAGCTGTTAAAAACGCAATATGCCAAAGAGATTTGGGCCCTGTTTGAAGCGGGTGAGTTAAAACCTGAAACGCCATTAACCGGTGAGTTTACCGAAGTGCTGGTTGAAGCCGATGTCAGTGCCGTGTTAGAGGAAATTCAAGCGGCCTTTGAAGAGGCGCAAGAGCGTAAACAAAGGATCCAAGAGGCAAACGAAGAAGACTATTAATCGTCAGTCGTTTTTCGCCCATAAAAAAGACGCTCAAAGTAGCGTCTTTTTTATGCTAAAAATTAAGTGAATTATTATTTTTATTGTTGATTTTATTATTGTTATTTAATTTTTTGCGTTAGCCAATCCTTGGCTTAATCCCCTATGGAAGCTGGGGCCATCCTTGTTGCTACAAACAAGCTAGCAATCATCGAACAGTGTAATAAAAGGACAAGAGCTGAGAGAGAAATATGTTCATGACTTGGGGGAGCACAATTCACATATTTAATCTTTGGGGAAGATAACTCCCTCAATCCTTGCCGAAACCTTGGTCACTCTTCAGTCAATCTATGTAATACCAATCACGGCCTTCCTTGGCGCACTACACTTATTGCAGTGCTGGATCATCATTGATCCTGTGAATAAAATGACAAGGCCAGAGAGAGAAATATGTTCATGACTTGGGGGAGCACAATTCACATATTTGATCTTGGGGGAGATAACTCCCTCCCTAGTCTTGCCGAAACTTTTGCATTGTCCCTATCCGTTTGTTGCTGTTAATACTATTTCCCAATCTTCGCTGGGTTCATCAATTTGGACGACAAGGCCGGACTAAAAAGGGCGCTGTTATTATTGTTGTTAGCACATCTTTTACATCGTTAGCGTTATCAGCAGGGCGATATGCAATCTCGTCCGGCCTTGTCTATTCGGGCACGTTTAGCTTGTTGTACAGGCTAACCTATCGTGCGTAGCTCTTGATTGAGCTGTTTAATTTTTTTCTGTAGCTGGGCAATCTCACTCATTAATGCGCATTCTCTTTGCTGGGGTTGCAGATCGCTTTCTCGCACCCATTGGTAGACTGCCTTGGCAGATAAACCGTATTGACGTGCAACATCCGACAGTAAGCGACCTTGTACTTTAACCTCGGTGATAACATGTAGCTTGAGACTATTTTCTGCGATTCCCATGAGCGTTCCCTCTTTTACTGCCTTCGAACCAAAATATGACCGTTTGCGTTGCCTTTTATTGATGATAGTGACGCTGTTCTAAATCCCACTGGCTCAGACCTAGATGGCGCAGACAAATCCATTCGTGGCGACATAGTGCGATAAAGTTCATGACCTTTTTCATACTTCCTCCTTCATGACCCTAAATACTCGAGCCCATTTTCTGTCTCGATAGGTCCATTTAATTTGGATTAATCCTGTTGAAGTCGACTCTAGTTTTCGGCGATGTTTACCGCGTCTGACTGTCTACTCACTTAGTAGTATGTAAAATTCGTGCCAATATTCTAATTTTTATTTTAACCTTTTAAATCATTGTATTGCGCCTTCGATTAAAACGGCGTTATTTTTTAGTGCTGCCAATAAAGGTGCAAGGTGCACTATTTCGGTGCCATAGACTTGATATTAAATTGGCTGGTACAAGCCATCATTGAAACCCGAAATCTGTATCTTTGCTGACTAAAATCTGGATTAGCATAATTGAAGATGGATAAAGGATTGTCTCCAGCGCAATTGCTTATATACTGCCTGCTTTGTGGCAATCCCTAGGTCATTCGTATTACCTAATGGACGTGATATTTCTTGCCCTTTTGAGCGGTATTCACAGTCATCAATCATATAAAGAGGTTATAAATGATGAAGTGTTTTCAGGCAGTGCAATCTAAACCATCCCTGTTAGCCATAGTGGTATTGACGACCGCGCTAGTTGCATCGGGTTGTACAACAATCAATCCCTATTCAAACGAAGAACAAACCGCTAAAGCGACCAGTGGCGCATTAATTGGTGCCGTCGCGGGTGCCGCAATTGGAGTGGTATCTTCGAGCAAGAGCGACCGCGGTAAAGGTGCTTTAATTGGTGCTGCATCGGGCGCTGCAGTCGGTGGTGGTATTGGTTATTATATGGATGTGCAAGAAACCAAATTACGCCAACAATTAGCCTCAACGGGCGTGAGTGTGACCCGTAACGGCGATAACATCATTTTGAATATGCCTAATGAAGTGACCTTCGGCGTAGATCAAACCGAGTTAAGTGACGGTGCTAAACGCGTGCTGAATTCAGTGGCGGTTGTGGCCAAGGAATACAGCAAAACGCAGCTTAACGTATTAGGTTATACCGACAGCAGTGGCTCAGACTCTTACAATTTACGTCTGTCACAGGTCCGTGCTAGCGAAGTTGGTAATTACTTGATGAGTAAAGGCGTTGCCTCTGCCCGTGTAAAATCAAAAGGTATGGGTGAAGCGAGTCCTATTGCATCAAATGCCAATGCAAATGGCCGAGCACAAAACCGCCGCGTTGAGATCATACTAATACCAACGGGTAAATAGTCTGGTCTAAGCACAAAGTTCTCGCTGAAAAAGTCGCCAGGGGCGACTTTTTTGTTTTCAGTGGTGGGCTAATTGAGTGATTAGCTTGCCGTGCTTCAATTAGACAATTTGTCCTTTATGAAGCGCACCTTGAGTGACCTGCACCACAAACATATCACTGCTAATTACCTTGGGATGAGTTCGGCTTGATCCCTTTATCGATTTCACGTTCTGTATGGGAATAAGTCACAAGAATGACTTTTAGTGCCTAAAGGAGAATATGACTATGATAAGCAAAAATGTGTTAGTAGCCTTGAGTTTAAGTCCTGTCATCATGGTGACGGCTGTACAAGGAGTGCCGATGAAAGCCGAAGTGACCACAGGAGCCGCGCCGATAGAACTGCGCGCCGCAGGCAGTCTAAAGGCTGCGATGAGTGATATTATTACTGCTTATCAAGCACAGTCGCAAATGAGTGTTGTAGCGCAATATGCGCCCTCAGGTTTATTGTTAAAACGCATTCAAGAGGGCGAGAAAGTCGATATCTTTGCCTCGGCGAATATGAAACATCCACAGGCATTAGTGGATTCGGGTCAGGGCGAAGCGGTGCAAATGTTTGCCCGTAATCAACTCTGCGCTGTTGCTCAAGACACAGTTCAGGTGACGAGTTCGACGTTACTCGATACCTTGTTAGATCCTAAGATTAAAGTCGGCACCTCAACCCCGAAAGCCGACCCCGCGGGTGATTATGCCTGGGCCGTTTTTGCTAAGGCCGAAGCGGTAAAACCCAATGCGAAAGCTGCGTTAGAGACCAAGGCATTACAACTGGCGGGCGGCCCTGAGAGCGTTAAACCGCCTAAAGATCGCAACCCCTATGGCTGGGTGATGGAAAACAAGCAAGCGGATATCTTTTTAACCTATTGCACTAATGCTGTGCTGGCTAAAAAAGAAGTGCCGAGTTTACAAATCATCGACTTACCGCAGGAGCTCGCCGTGGGTGCCGACTATGGTTTACTGGTTTTACAAGGCGCTAATACTGCCGCTAAGCCGTTAGCTGAGTTTATTCTATCGACAAAAGGCCAAGCGATTTTGAGCAGTTATGGTTTCCAACCTCCGGCAAAATAGCCTTCTTTAGTTTTCCTGCGGGATAAAAAACGGCACCTTTGAGGTGCCGTTTTTGTTATTAGCTCAAACTGTTAAAGCGTTAGTTCATCAAGTAGAGCGTCGCTAACCCGAGGAAGGCGAACAGGCCAACCACGTCAGTGACTGTGGTGAGCACCATACCGCCAGCGAGGGCAGGATCGATTTTAAGTCTTTTTAAAATCAATGGAATACTCGCACCTGCAAGCCCTGCTACTGTCATGTTGATCAGCATGGCGCTACCAATTAATCCCGCCAGTGCCATATCATCCTTCCATAGCCACACGGCGACAAAGACTAAAATAGACCACATCAAGCCATTGAGAAAACCAATAGATAGCTCTTTACCGATAAGCCAGCGGGCGTTGCTTTGGCCGATATGGCCTAAAGCAATACCACGGATCACGAGCGCTAAGGTCTGATTACCGGCAACACCGCCCATGCTAGGGACAATCGTCATTAGGATGGCGATAGTGGCAAATTGCTCAATAGTGCCTTCAAACATATTGCTGACCGACGATGCGAGCAGGGCGGCGAATAAGTTTATGGTGAGCCAGAGCGAGCGACGTAGGGTACTTTTTAGTACAGGACCAAAGGTATCTTCATCTCCGTCCATCCCCGCCATACCCATCATGGAATGTTCAGCATCTTCGCGGATAACATCGACTACGTCATCGATTGTGATACGCCCGAGCAGCTTACCATCACAGTCGACGACAGGTGCCGATACCCAGTCATTGCGTTCGAATTTTTGCGCGACTTCGCTGTCGGACATGCTCACCGGAATACTTTGAATATTGGGATCCATGATATTGCGAATTGTGGTGCTTGGCGCGCAAGTCAGCAGATCTGCCAGCCTAACACCGCCAAGGACTTTGTCCTGTTTGTCGACCACATATAAGGTATCTGTGGTATCGGGTAGGTTGCCCCTTTGCCGAAGATAGCGCAGCACCACATCGATATTCACATCGGGTCTTAAGGTGACTGTATCTGTGTTCATCAAGCTGCCGGCGGTCTCATCTGGATAAGATAGGGCTTGTTCTACCCTCAGGCGATTTTGTTCCGTCATCGACTGCAGCACTTGTTTGTAAACTGCGTCGGGTAGACTTCGCAGAATATAGGCGAGATCGTCGGTGTCCATGCTTGCTGTCGCTTTCGCGACTCGCTCAGGGCTCATGCTGCGGATAAGTGGGTCTTTGAGTTCTTCACTCAACTCATCGAGTATGTCGCCTATTTGTTCCTGATCGATGAGCTGCCACAGTACTTGTCTGGCACTTGGCGGTGATGATTCTAAGATCAGCGCGATATCTGAGGCGGCCATTTTTTGCAGCATATTGCGCACATGCACGAACATGCCGCTGCTAAGCGCTTGGTTTAACTGGTCAAGACTATGTCCGGTGTGATCGTTTTCTGCATTATCTACGGGCATTTGTCCTCCATTGTGCGGCAAATTGGTTTGAGATCTTAGTGTTGGGCTAGGATTTAGCGGTGACTAAGCGTCAGTCGATGACACAGATTAAGGCGGCTAAGGTAAGGTTAAGGCCAGCGCAATGACCGCTAGTGTAATCGCCTGTGGCTTGTATCGTCGAGCGACAAATGTTTTGCCATGTGTGAATGGCAAGTTTTTTAAACTAGACATGAAGTGAAACTAACGATGAAGTGCTTAGTGTGAAGTGAAACTAACAGGCTTCGTCAAACTTAGCGTCGATTAAGGCACAAATAGCATCGAGAGCCGGCTCTGCATCTGGGCCTTCGGCGATCAGCTTGATGGTTTTACCCATGCCAGTTTCAAGCATCAGTAAGCCAAGTACACTGGCGGCCGATGCTTGTTTATCGCCTTGGATTAAGGTGATGGTCGCATCAAACTCGGAAGCCAGTACCACCAACTTAGTGGCGGCACGGGCATGTAAACCGAGCTTATTACAGATGGTTATCTGACGTTCAAGTTTTGGCATTATTGAGCTCTCGATGACGGGCATAAACTTTATGTTTACCGTTACTAAAGCGTTTTGCCAATTGCTCTGCGACGTAAACCGATCTGTGCTGTCCACCTGTGCAGCCAATGGCCACAGTTAAATAACTGCGATTGTTACGCTCGAGGTGCGGCAGCCAAGTCTCCAGTAAATTTTCGATTTGCCAGATGAACTTATTAACCAGTGGTTGACGATTTAAGAACTCAGCTACGGGTTCATCTAAGCCAGTCAATGGCCGCAGCGCCAACTCCCAGTGGGGATTGGGCAGAAAGCGCACATCGAACATAAAGTCGGCTTCGGTGGGCATTCCGTGCTTAAAGCCAAAGGACTCGAAGTTGATCACGAGTTCTTTATCGACACTACCAAGGAGAATTTGTCTGACTTGGTCGCTTAAATCATAGATATTCAGATTCGACGTATCTATGTAGTGATCGACCAGTTTTGACATAGGCTCGAGCAGTTTTCCCTCCAGCTTTATCGCTTCTTGCAAAGAGACTCGGCTCTTCGACAAAGGATGCAAACGGCGGGTTTCGCTGTAACGCTTGAGCAGAATTTTATCGCTGGAGTTAAGGAAGAAGCTCGTTAACTCAGTATCTGGAGGTAGGCTAGCGAGTTGTTTCACTAAGACCTTATCCTGCTCAGGCATGTTACGCACGTCGACACTGATGGCGACGAGATCGTTACTGCCTTTGAGTTGCTCAAGCAAACTGCCAATCAATGGCAAGGGAAGGTTATCGACACAATAATAGCCGAGATCTTCGAGTACCCTAAGGGCGACAGATTTGCCTGAGCCTGAGCGGCCCGACACTATGACCAGTTTCATCCAGTGATTACCTGATAGAGTTCCGTTTCATCATGCGTCTTGCGTAATTGCTTTAATATTTGCTTGTCGCTCAGCTTTTCGGCCATGCAAGACAAGGTACTTAAGTGCTGCTGACATTGGTCTGCAGGCACCAGTAGTGCAAATAAAATATCAACAGGTTGCTTATCGATAGCATCAAATGCTATCGGCTCTTCACACTTAATTAGTATGGCAATGGGCTGATCTATATCGGCTAGTCGACCATGTGGAATGGCGATGCCGTTACCTATACCTGTGCTCCCCATCTTTTCGCGCGCCACTAGGCTTTCGAATATCTCTTGAGATGAGAGGGTCGGGTACTGGGCAGCGACTAAGTCGCTGATGAGTTCCAGTACCTTTTTCTTGCTGCCCGGAGTGGCGCAGGTAGTGCACTCCGGCCGCAGTATGGTACAAAGTTCCATTATTAGTGTTTTGTTAACTTCTCTTTGTGTTTAATAACCTGACGGTCAAGCTTGTCAATCAGGGCGTCTATAGCGGCATACATGTCAGCATGCTCTGAAGTAGCAAAAACTTCACCACCTATGAGGTTTATTCTCGCTTCGGCAATCTGTTGCATTTTCTCAACATTGAGCACAACGTGCACATTATTGATCTGTTCGAAATGGCGTTCAAGTTTTGAAAACTTTTCTTCTACATATGCACGTAACGATTCGGTAATTTCGATATGGTGCCCACTTAGGTTTATTTGCATAGAAACGTCCTCCGATATCCACTGTAGGTTATAAACTTTTACGCTGATTAGAAGGTGGAATAAGCATAGCCTCTCGGTACTTCGCAATGGTTCTGCGGGCTACGTTGATCCCTTGTTCTGCCAGAAGTTGTGCCATCTTACTATCGCTTAATGGTTTTTTCTGGTTTTCCGCTGCAACCAGTTTCTTGATAAAGGCTCTGATTGCTGTGGATGAGCACTCACCACCATCGTCAGTACCGACGTGGCTAGAGAAGAAGTATTTTAGTTCAAAAAGTCCCTTAGGGGTATGCATGTATTTTTGAGTTGTGACCCGTGAGATGGTGGACTCATGCATTTCTACCGCTTCGGCAATATCGTTAAGCACCATAGGCTTCATGGCTTCTTCACCGTACTCAAAGAAACCTTGCTGATATTGCACTATGCAATTAGCAACTTTAAGCAAAGTATCGTTACGGCTTTCTAGGCTCTTAATAAACCATTTAGCCTCTTGCAGATGGCCGCGAATAAATTGGCTATCGGCTTGGTTTTTGGTACTGCGTGCCATAGAAGCATAATGTTGATTTACATTGATTTTGGGCATGCAGTCAGGATTAAGCTCAACGACCCAGCGGCCATTTTTCTTCGACACAGACACATCTGGGATAACGTATTCGTCATTATTGGGCGTGATCAACAAACCTGGGCGAGGATTGAGGGTTTGGATAAGTGCTATACCATCCCTTAATTCATCTTCTTTTAATTTAGTCTTACGCATCAATAATCTAAAATCACGGGCGGCGATCAGATCTAAATGATCTTTGATCAGCATGCGGGCGTTTTCTAGGTTGGGAGTATCAGCGGCGAAATGCGACAGTTGGATCAGCAGGCATTCACTTAAATCGCGTGCGGCAACGCCTATGGGATCAAAATGCTGAATGCGCTTGAGTACGGCTTCGACTTCGTCAAGCTCAACTTCAGGATTGCCCATGGCTTCGAGAATTTCTTCAGTGCTTTGGGTGAGATAGCCCTGATCGTCGATGGCATCAATAATGGCGGTGGCAATGGCTAAATCGGTTTCAGAAAACGGCGTGAGGTTTTTTTGCCATTCTAAGTGTTCGTACAAACCTTCACTGGTCTCGCCTTGGAAGGGCATATCGTCTTCACGACTGCCGCCGGGGCCTGAGTTTGGGGAGGCGGTAAACACTTCATCCCATGTGGTGTCCATGGGGAGCTCATCGGGCATGGATTCTTTGGTTAGCGACTCTGCCGTGTCTATGGTGGAGCTGTCTTTTTCTGGTGGCAGAGTGCTAGATTCACTGAAATCCGTATCGGATAGCGTTTGGTTTACAGGGGGTTTAGTGGCGTCGAATTGATCCTCTTCCAGCTCGAGAAGGGGATTAGAATCTAATGCTTGCTGGATCTCTTGCTGCAGTTCTAATGACGACAGTTGCAACAGACGTATGGCCTGTTGTAATTGTGGCGTCATGGTTAACTGTTGACCCAGTTTGAGCTGGAGTGACGCTTTCATGTTACCGCTGATCCCTACGTTATTATTGTTGGAGGAGGTCGCTTATTATCATTTTGAGTGAAGCCTAATGGCGGTATAAATTGTCTCCATAGGCTTCGCTCGATTAACTATAGCCTGAATTGTTCACCTAAGTACACAGCCCTAACTTGCTGATTGTCTAAGATCTCTGCTGGAGTTCCTTCGGCAATCAGGTTTCCGTGACTCACAATATAAGCATGTTCACATACATCTAATGTCTCGCGGACATTATGGTCTGTGATCAGTACGCCAAGGCCGCGACTTTTGAGTTGTTCGATAATCTTCTTGATGTCGATAACCGAAATAGGATCGACGCCGGCAAACGGTTCATCGAGCAAAATGAACTTAGGATTAGCGGCTAAAGCCCGCGCAATTTCGACGCGACGACGTTCGCCACCCGACAATGACATGCCTTGGCTGTCACGGATGTGGGTGATATGAAACTCTTCGAGCAGATGTTCTAGTTCTTCTTCTCGTTCTTCGTTTTTAAGTTCTTTACGAGTTTGCAGTACGGCCATGATGTTGTCATGAACAGTTAGCTTACGAAAGATACTGGCTTCCTGCGGTAAGTAACCTATGCCTTTGCGGGCACGCAGATGCATAGGATCTGCGGTTAAATCATCATCGTCGATAAAGATATGCCCCTTATCGCTCTTCACTAGCCCGACAACCATGTAAAAGGTCGTGGTTTTACCGGCACCGTTTGGACCGAGTAGGCCAACGACTTGACCGGTTTTTACCGTCAGACTGACGTCTTTAACCACTTGGCGACTCTTGTAACTTTTTGCCAGATTTTGTGCTCTTAAGGTGATTTGGGTCATTTAGAGTCCTGCTTTTTTACAGGTTTATCCGCCGGAGCGTCTGATTTAGCATCATCTTGATAGTTTTCAGGCTGAATAATAGTGATCACGCGATCGTCACCACTGCCAGTACTCTCGGCCATCAATTTCTGTTGAATCATGTTATAGCGGATTAAATTGCCTGTAACTTGGCTACCTGCTTGATCTAATGACGCCATACCTTTCAGTGTTAAGGTGCGGCTTGCCATATCGTAACGAATTTCTTTCGCGCTTGCCGATGCTGGGCGACCATCGTCTAATATTTGGCTATACGTAGCAGGGTTGCCTGTGGCGACCAAAGTTTTGCTATTTTCACCTTCAGCGGAAAATGCACGCAGTTCATTTGCTTGGATTTTTATTGAGCCTTGGGTAACTTCAACTGGACCAAAGAAGATGATCTGGTTGTTTTTGATATCCGCAGTTTGGCTCACAGCTTTAATTTTGACTTCTTGCTTTAAGTCGCCCACTTTCGCGAAAGCACTCATGCTCATAATTAGCATTAGGCTGGCAAGTAATACGTTATTTTGCTTCATATGTTCCTACTACCTGACTGGTCAATTGCACTTCTTGCGCGTTGAGGTCGGCATAAAGGCCTTGGCCTTGAATATTAAAATCTTTCCCTGTGACGTAAATGGTACGGTCAGAGGTCATTATCATAGTGTTGAGATCGAGTTCCAGATAACTGGTGGACAAGGTCTGAATCGGTTCTTCTGGGCTAATGGCATCGATAATAACATTATTTTCTAATACAACCTTGCCAGTTTCCTTGTTTAGCTTGCCCTGATCAGCCCTGAGCTGCCATTGTGCTTTACCTTGGTCTGGATAAACAAGATAAACAGGTTGAGTAAAGAAAGTTTGATTCGTTGAATCATAATGTTCCATGTGTTTCGCCGTCACACGGCTATTCACTAGTCCTTGCTCATTGAACTCAACACTGCGCAGATCTTCAACGATGAAATCTGGGGTATTTTGATCTTTAACTCTGTTATCGGAATCACCGCTGTGTTTGTTCTGGACCTGCCAGTAAAGCGCTAGTGCGGTTCCAAAAAAAGCGATAATCGCGAGTGTCACACGACTCATATACTCATTCCATGGGCCGAAGTGAATTTATTTTGACTTAGGAGTAACAGATCTGTGAGTTCACGCAGTGCACCGTGGCCACCATTGAGCGTAGTCACAAAATGGGCGTGTTGGCGTACATAGGGGTGGCCGTCAGCAACACTGACCGCTAAACCGACGACATTCATCACGGGGAGATCGACAATATCATCACCGATATAAGCCACTTCTTCTGGGGTGACACCATAAAGTGCGAGCAATGCTTCATAGGGCTCGAACTTATTGTCTACGCCTTGGTAAATATGGGTAACACCAAGGGCTGTCATACGGTTTTCAACGATTTTGGATTGACGTCCTGTGATCACGGCGAGGTTGAAACCGCTGGTGAGGAGTGAGCGCACGCCATAACCGTCACGGGTATGGAAGGCTTTGAGCTCTTCGCCGCTATTGCTCAAGTAAATACGGCCGTCGGAAAACACCCCATCGACGTCACAGATTAACAGTTTAATCTTTTGCGCGCGTTGCCACACATCATCACTGATTGGGCCGTAAAATCCTTGCTGTGGCATTAAATGACTCCTGCTTTAACCATGTCTAGCATGTTAAGAGCGCCGATAGGATGGCGATCTTTATCAATAACAATTAATCCGTTGATGTTTTTTGAGTCCATCACTTGCAGCGCTTGGGCGGCCAATACATTATCCGTGATCGTGACGCAGTTACGGGTCATCACATCGGCAATGGGCGTCGTGCGTAAATTCACTTCGGCATCGATAACGCGGCGTAAATCACCATCGGTGAAGATACCAACCAGCTTGCGCTGATCATCGATAATCGCCGTCATGCCTAAGCCTTTCTTGGAGATTTCGTACAGGGCTTCTGTGATGCAAATATCGTGGTTGACGAGCGGTAAGTCATCACCGCTGTGCATCACATCACAGACTTTTAACAGCAACTTACGTCCTAATGCACCGCCGGGATGGGACATAGCAAAATCATCACGGGTAAAGCCTTTCGCTTGCAGCAGCGCAATGGCGATGGCATCGCCCATCACTAAGGTTGCTGTGGTACTTGAGGTGGGTGCTAGTCCAAGTGGGCAAGCCTCTTCTGGGACTTCAATACATAAATGCACTTTAGATAATCGCGCCATATTCGATTCGGGTTTACCCGTTACCGCGATAACGGGCACGCCCATACGTTGGATGACCGGCATTAAGGTGAGGATTTCGCTCGACTCACCAGAATTTGAAATCGCTAAAATCACATCGTTATCGGCCAATACACCCAGATCGCCGTGGCTGGCTTCACCCGGATGCACAAAAAATGCGGGCGTTCCTGTGCTGGCGAGGGTGGCAGAAATCTTATTGCCGATATGGCCCGATTTGCCCATTCCCATGACAATCACTTTGCCTGTGCAGTTGAGGATCAACTCGCAAGCTTCTGCAAATTCAGCCGAATCAACATATTGATAAAGATTGTCTAGGGCTGACTTTTCAATGTCGATAACTTTACAACCCCATTGGCGCAGTTGTGATTTGTCTACCATGTCTATCTCTCTTTTTGCATTGTCTTTGTCGCCCCATTGATGGGATTGGAATAGCACAATTTGGTACGCGATAAAGATGATATGTAATAGGCTTTCTGCCAAGTATTAGTTTGTTTTCAGACAATTTAGCTTATGTCTTGCTGTGGTTAATTACCGAAAACAGCAAAACAATTGCGGCAGGCTAGAGCGATTGATCCGACTCGTCAAGTTCAGCTGCGTTAGCTATTCACGCACAATAACGTGTTTAGCGGCAGAAGGTCTTGAGCAATATCATCGTCTTTGTCGTTTATTTCAATGGATTTATCCCATATCGCAGCGGGTATTACCCTATGGGATGCCTCTATTGCGCAATTGCGTATCGACTCTCCCCGATAAAAGTGGGCGAAGAGTGAGCTAAGTGCGAACGAATTAGCCAATACTGCCAATTCTGCAACTAGGTTGAAAACATTAAGTAACATTTTACCTGTGCAGAGTGAAAACTTAGGGCGCATTTTCGCTGTAAATGAGGCAAATTGAAAGTATCGCAGGGCGATAGTGTCGATTCGGTTGTAGGTTAAAGCGCAATTACGTACAATTTGCGGCTCTTCGATTGGTCAGTCTCGGAAGACTAGGATCACCTCATTTGCAAATGTCGGAATCAAGCATGACTCAAGAACAAACGCCGTTGGTTGAGATCCGTAATTTGGGGTTTAGCCGCGGTCAGCGTGTGATATATGAAGATATTAGCCTGTCCATTCCAAGGGGCAAGGTGACGGCGATCATGGGGCCGAGCGGCATAGGCAAAACGACCCTGTTGAAATTGATTGGCGGCCAATTAACGCCTGACCATGGACAAGTGTTATTCGACGGTCACGATATCCATGGCGTGAGTCGTAATGAATTATTTAGTCTGCGTAAGCGGATGAGCATGCTGTTTCAAAGTGGCGCGCTGTTTACCGACATTAATGTGTTCGATAACGTGGCGTTTGCACTGCGTGAACATTCTGGACTACCTGAAGACATTATTCGCACTATCGTGCTGATGAAGCTTGAAGCCGTAGGTTTACGTGGTGCAGCTCAGATGATGCCAAGCGAGTTGTCCGGTGGTATGCAACGCCGCGCCGCATTGGCTAGAGCCATAGCGCTTGAACCTGAAATGGTGATGTACGATGAGCCTTTTGCAGGGCAAGACCCAATATCGATGGGCGTGTTAGTAAAGCTTATTCGTGAGTTATCCGATGCGCTGAATCTGACTTCCATTGTAGTGTCCCACGATGTGGATGAAGTGCTTGGCATTGCCGATTATGTATATGTGGTGGCTGACAAAAAAGTCATCGCCCACGGTACCCCTGAAGAATTAAAGTACGCTGATAATCCGCAGCTGAAACAGTTTATTCAAGGTGCTCCGGACGGCCCTGTGCCGTTCCATTATCCGGCAAATGATTACCAGCAAGAATTAATGGCAAAAGGAGTTGGCAAGTGAAGTTAATCGACAGTATTGCCGACTTAGGCCGCAGCGCGATTGAGCTAGTGCTCGGTTTTGGCCGTGCAGGCCTTATGCTGTGGGGGGCGATTTTTCGCTGGCCACGCGTGCGTAAAGGTTTTCCATTATTAGTGCGCCAGATTTATGTGGTCGGTGTGCAATCCATGGTGATTATTTTAGTCTCAGGACTCTTTATCGGCATGGTGCTCGCACTGCAAGGCTATAACATCTTAGTTGGTTTTGGCACCGAAGAAAGCTTAGGTCCTATGGTGGCGCTCAGTTTACTGCGTGAGTTGGGGCCAGTTGTTACCGCGTTATTGTTTGCGGGACGGGCGGGTTCAGCATTAACCGCTGAAATTGGTTTAATGAAAAGTACTGAGCAGCTTTCCAGTTTAGAAATGATGGCGATTGACCCATTAAGGCAGATTATTGCACCGCGCTTTTGGGCTGGAGTGATCAGTATGCCATTGCTGGCGTTGATGTTTACCGCTGTAGGTATTTATGGCGGGCACCTTGTTGGCGTGGAATGGAAAGGGATCGACAGTGGTGCGTTTTGGTCGATTCTGCAGGCGTCTGTCGAATGGCGTCAGGACATAGTTAACTGCTTGATCAAAAGTGGTGTGTTTGCCGTAGTGGTCACTTGGATTGCGTTATATCGCGGTTATCAAGTGATCCCAAATCCGGAAGGCATCAGCCGTGCAACGACCCAGACTGTCGTTCAGTCGAGCCTCGCTGTATTGGCATTGGATTTTTTACTGACAGCCCTGATGTTTGGCCGCTAACGGAACACTGCGGATTTCGACACAGGTTAGATGGATTAACAGAGTGGTAGCTGAACATGTTGACACGAAAAATTGAATTATTAGTGGGTGTGTTTCTTTTAACAGGATTGGCCGCTTTTTTGGTCTTAGTCTTTAACGTCGCCAATATTGAAGTGAAAAGCAGCGATAGCACTTATACCATACAAGCCAATTTTACCAACATTGGTGGTTTGAAGGTGCGTTCGCCAGTCAAGGTTGGCGGTGTTGTCGTTGGCCGAGTGAGCAGCATAGATTTAGACCCAGTTAAGTTAGTGGCTGTGGTCACATTAGTGATGGACAAGCGTTACGATAAATTCCCTGAAACCAGTAGTTTAGCCATTTTGACTTCGGGTTTGTTGGGCGAACAATTCTTAGGGTTAACACCGGGTTTTGTCGACGATGATGTCAGTATGCTGAAAGATGGCGATAAGATTGACGACACTCGCTCGGCATTAGTGTTGGAGGAGCTGATTGGTCAGTTCTTATATAGTATGGGTTCGAAGGATAAATAGGGGTTACCGCTATGTTTAAAAACTTATCTCGTTTTTTATTGCCGTTAGTGATGGTTTTAGGGGCAACGAGCGCAGTCGCCGCTGATGTGGTTGTCGATACGACAGATCCGTATGCCATGGTGAAAGCCGTTGCCAATAAAACCTTCGATCGTTTTCACAAAGATAAAGCATTAATCGACGCAAATTCAGACCATTTAAAGGTGATTGTTCGTGAAGAACTCATGCCTTATGTCGATTATAAATACGCTTCTTATAAGGTATTAGGCCAATATCTTAAGGATTCAACCGAAGAGCAACGCAATCGTTTCGTCAATGCTTTTGAAGGTTATTTAATCTCTACTTATGCTCAAGCCTTTACTGAATATACTAATCAAAAAGTGGAATTCTCACCTGGGATTGATTTTAGCAAAGAGAAAATGGTCGATGTAAACGTGCAAATCATCGAAGCCGGTCGCCCACCGATTAAACTGTTGTTTAAGGCGCGCCGTTTAAAGGATGACTCATGGAAGGCATTTGATTTAGTTGCCGAAGGTGTGAGCTTACTGTCTTCTAAGCAGTCGGAAATCTCTAATCTAATTCGCCAACAGGGTATCGATCCCGTGATTAAGATGCTCGAAGATCGCACAAAAGAGAAAGTGGTCATGAAGGCAAAATCAGGGAAGTCACAGTCGTGATTGAATTTGTGCAACAGGGGACAGTTTGTCATCTCAAAGGGCGCATAACCCAAGCCGATGTCATTACACTTTGGCCACAGCGGCAACAACTGCTGAATGAGTCAACCCAGATATTGTCTCTGTCTGGGCTCGAATACAGTGATAGCGCTGGCATGGCATTTTTGCTGGCGTTAGTGCGTGAACATCGCAGCCAACTTGTATTGAGTTCTGCTTCACCACAACTTAAAAAACTAATTGATTTATATGATTTAGATGCCTTCTTTACCGAAGAAGCGCATTGAGAATAGGGTAATAGATTTCATGGAATGCAGCTTAATCGAACAGATTTTACGTGATGCGTTAGGGCTTGAAGAAGTTCACGCTAGCTCGGATGGTAGCCATTATAAAGTGATCGCCGTAGGTGAATGCTTCGATGGTATGAGCCGAGTCAAACAGCAACAAGCCATTTATGCACCGTTGACGGCACACATTGCCAGCGGTGAATTACATGCATTAACGATCAAAACTTTCACGCCGACTCAATGGAAACGCGAAAAAGTTTTCAACATGCCTAGCTAGTGAGGAAAAGTGGATAAACTAACAATTCAGGCAAGCCCCCCGCTTGCCGGTGATGTGATTATTTCGGGTGCTAAAAATGCAGCTTTGCCTATTCTGATGGCGGGTGTATTGGCTGAAACCGATTTTGTGGTTTCTAACGTGCCCAATCTGCGTGATGTGAGTACGAGCTGTAAATTATTACGCTGTCTCGGCGCTGAAGTGACTGAACTCGGTGACGGACAGATCCGCATTTCTACCACTAATCTGAATGAGTTTTGCGCTCCCTATGATCTAGTGAAAACCATGCGTGCTTCTATCTTGATCTTAGGGCCGTTATTGGCTCGCTATGGTACGGCTGATGTGTCATTGCCTGGCGGCTGTGCCATTGGCGCAAGACCAGTGAACTTGCACTTACATGGCCTTGAAATGATGGGCGCCAAGATTGAAGTGAAAGAAGGTTATATCAAGGCCCGTGTTGATGGTCGTCTTAAAGGCGCACATATCTTTATGGACATGGTGAGTGTTGGTGCGACTGAAAACTTACTGATGGCCGCAGCATTAGCCGATGGCGAAACCGTGATTGAAAACGCGGCCCGTGAACCTGAAGTGATCGATCTCGCTAATTGCTTAATTGCCATGGGTGCAAAAATCACTGGTGTAGGCAGTGCGACATTGCGTATTCAAGGGGTTGAGCGTTTACAGGGCTGTAATTACCGAGTTATGCCAGATCGTATCGAAACCGGTTCCTTCCTCGTTGCTGCCGCGGTAACTCGTGGCCGTATTCGTTGCTTAAAAGCAGATCCTGCATCACTTGAGTCGGTTATCGCAAAACTTGAAGATGCAGGCGCGACGATTACTACGGGCGAAGATTGGATTGAGCTCGATATGCAGGGTAAACGTCCGAAGGCAGTGAATATCAAGACGGCACCTTATCCTGGTTTCCCAACCGATATGCAGGCGCAGTTTTGTGTACTCAATGCCTTAGCGCAAGGCACGGCAACCATAACTGAGACTATCTTCGAAAATCGTTTTATGCATGTGCCTGAACTTATCCGTATGGGCGCTACCATGGAGCTTGAAGGCAACACCTGTATTATCCAAGGGATTGAATCTTTAAGTGGTGCTCAGGTAATGGCGACGGATTTACGTGCGTCAGCGAGTCTAGTGATTGCGGGCTTAGTGGCCGATGGTAAGACGATTGTCGATCGTATCTATCACTTAGATCGTGGCTATGAGCATATTGAGAATAAGTTTCAAGGTTTAGGCGCACAGGTTGTGCGTATTCAGTGATCTGTTACTGATTTAAGCTAATTTTGAATCATTAAAAAAACCAGCTAAAAGCTGGTTTTTTGTTTTCTGCAGTTGAGCTTGTAATACTGAGTGACGCTCTAGTTATCGATCACAACCTTCTCATCGATAATCACAGGTAACTCTTGTTGTTTACCTTGGCGTATCACAGTCATCATCACTTTCTTACCCGGTGTAGTTTCAGCTATACGGTCCATTAGCATTTCAACGCCTGGCACATCTTCACCATCGTATTTAATAATCACATCCCTTGGCATTAGCTGGGCACGGGCCGCTGGGCCATTTGGATCGACACCCATAATGACCACACCTTTTAAATCGGGCAGATTGAGAATTTGTGCAATGACAGGGTTGATAGGTTCACCTGAAATACCCAAAGCACCACGGATCACGCGGCCGTTTTTAATCAACTTACCCATAATGCTGTGGGCTAATTTAATCGGGATAGCGAAGTTAATCCCATGGCCGCCACCTTCTTCACCCACTTGGAATGCTGCGGTATTAATACCGATAAGGCTGCCGTTAGTGTCAATGAGTGCGCCACCCGAGTTACCCGCATTAATCGCTGCATCGGTTTGTAGGAAGTCTAAGTAACCTGAACTTAAGCCGTTACGCCCCGTGGCACTGATGATGCCTTGGGTAATGGTCTGGCCTAAATTGTAGGGATTACCAATAGCGAGTACGACATCACCGACTTGAGGCGGACTGTCGAGATTAACGGGGACAATTGGTAAGTTATCGCCTTCAATTTTGAGTACCGATAAATCGGTTTCAGGATCGAAACCAACCACTTCAGAGGTAAATTTGCGTCCATCTTGCAGGGCGACAACAATCTCATCGGCTTTCTTAATGACATGATAATTAGTGAGAATATAACCTTCTTTACTCATTATCACCCCAGAACCTAGACCTTGAAGTGAGCCTGAATTAAGTGGCCGATTCTGATCTATGCTGAGGCTATAAATATTGACAACGGCAGGAGCTGCACGGCGCACCGCCTTGGCAAAGGATAGCTCGACTGTGTTGTTGGCACGGGTTTGTAGCAGACTACTACCGAGGGATTGGTTATCGAAATAACGTGTCACCAATAAAAACATGGCCGCCATGATAAGGCCGAAAAGGGTGGCTTTACCGAGATATAACAGAGTGTCTTTTATAGTCATGGCAGGATGGATCTAGAAAAAGGTGAGTTAGATTAACATGTTTAATCGATGTAAGCAT
The DNA here is from genome assembly GCF_025653595.1 of Shewanella sp. SM95. Classification (NCBI taxonomy): domain Bacteria; kingdom Pseudomonadati; phylum Pseudomonadota; class Gammaproteobacteria; order Alteromonadales; family Shewanellaceae; genus Shewanella; species Shewanella sp. SM95. The sequence continues at coordinate 58,315 of NZ_JAKKSE010000018.1, read as the reverse complement.
AGGGAACCTAAGCTCCCTATGCTTATCTGTGGCAGAAAAAATGGCCTATTTTGTCGATTAACGTAGGACTAAATACAACATGCTCTTATCACGCATTATCTTCAGTGCAACGGCACCTTCTTGATCTTTAAGTTGTGCTTTAAGTGTCTTAAGATCTTTAATCGCAGTACGGTTAATACCGACAATCACATCTCCTTTTTGTAAGCCACTCATGGCCGCGGGTGAGCCTTGTGCGACATCGGTAATTTCAATGCCCTTAGATGAGTTTTCTAAGGACGCACCTTGCAGCATAGGATGCACGGCACCAGCCGCTGTTTCACTGGTTTGGCTCGCTTCACCTAAGGTCACTTTAACTGTTTTCTTATCACCGTCACGGATGAGTCCTAACTCAACGTTAGCACCTGCACCCATAGTGGCGACTTTAGCCCGCAGTTCTTGGAATGACTTAATACCACGGCCATCAACGCTGATGATGATATCACCTGCTTTTATACCGGCCTTCTCTGCGGCACTGCCCTTGGCTACTTCATTCACGAAGCCACCGTGTTGAGTGTCTAAACCGAAACCTTGGGCGAGTTGGCTATCGAGATCACGTCCCGAAATACCTAATACACCGCGGCGTACTTCTCCGTGTTCGGCAATTTGTGCCACGAGGTTTTTCACCATATTAGCAGGGATGGCAAAGCCAATACCGACGTTACCGCCGCCCGGTGCTACGATTGCGGTGTTAATCCCAATTAACTCGCCGTTAAGATTGACGAGTGCGCCGCCCGAGTTACCACTGTTAATCGCGGCATCGGTTTGAATAAAGTTTTCCAGCATTTCAATGCCTAAGCCGCTACGGCCTAAAGCACTAACAATGCCCGAGGTGACGGTTTGACCTAAACCGAAGGGGTTACCAATGGCAACGGCAAAGTCACCTACGCGTAAATCATCGGAATCAGAGGATTTGATTGCGATGAGATTTTTCGCTTCAATTTGCAATAATGCGATATCTGACTCTGAGTCAGTACCAATCAGTTTTGCTTTTACTTCACGGCCATCGTGAAGACCAACTTGAATATCATCAGCACCGTCAATCACATGGTTGTTCGTGACGATATAGCCTTTTTCTGCATCAATAATGACGCCTGAGCCTAAGCCTCTAAAAGGACGTTCTTGCACTTGCTCTTGTGGTGCATTAGGGCCGAAAAAGTAACGGAAAACATCAGGTACTCTTTGCTTAGAAACATGAGTCCCCGTTACCGCTACTGATACGACTGCGGGCGTCGTACGCTCAAGCATAGGCGCAAGACTTGGAATGGATTGTCCCTCAACCGTCTGTGGAATGGCGGCCTGTGAGACGACAGGCATTATAGTCAGGGTCGCGGCTAACATTGCGGCTGAAAGTACAGATAATTTTGTTTTCATCTATTCATAACTCCAAATAAGGGTTGAAAGATCTGGATGTAATGCATCAGCAATCGTGCGAGTGCCAGATCAAATCTGTATCGGTACCGGCTATTTGCCTAGGTAATCACTCTGACTCGCACCTTATTGAAAAAGTTCATTATATTAATAAATGTTAATTTTTTTAGCCTATTTTTCGGCTGTTTCATACTTGTTGCTGAACAGAAATCTGTGGGCGAGATTAGGATTTTTCAAGCCCTAATATCAGCGGATTTTGCCGATTAAAATGACCTACAGCATAGATGCTTATTAGACGTTTGTATGCAGTTTAGCGTTAAGGTAAAAGTCGTATTCTGCATTAATATATCCTGCGTCATATTGGCCGTGCTAATATCGTCACAGTTTTAATAAAGGACATAAGAGAATTTAAACGTGCCTCAGTTAAGCCCTTGGCAGCATTATCAAAAAGATCTTACTCGTGATGGTTTTTCCCATGATCCGGCCCAAGAAATTGCCGTTAAGGCGTTACAACGTGTCTATGAAGACTTAACTACGGCAGAAGAGCCGAGTTCTATTGTTGGGAAATTGTTTAGCGCATTAGGCTTAAAATCGGCACCAGCATCACCTAAAGGCCTGTATCTTTGGGGCGGAGTTGGGCGCGGTAAAACTTACCTGATGGATACTTTTTTTGATGCCTTGCCTGGTGAACAAAAATTGCGGGCTCACTTCCATCGCTTTATGCATCAATTGCATTTAGATTTGGATGAGTTAAAAGGCGTTCGCGATCCTTTGTTGGTGATTGCGAAAAAGATGGCTGCGAAATATCGCGTTATCTGTTTCGATGAATTCTTTGTCTCTGATATTACCGATGCCATGCTATTAGGTACGCTGTTTCAAGCGTTATTTAAAGAAGGCGTTGTGCTGGTTGCAACTTCGAATATTATCCCCGATGACTTATATAAAAATGGCTTACAGCGCGCACGTTTCTTACCTGCGATAGCCTTAATTAATCAACATTGTGAAGTACTCAATGTGGATTCTGGCATTGACTATCGATTGCGTACCCTTGAGCAAGCAGAGATTTATCATCATCCGTTAGATGCACAAGCTGATGCCAATCTGATACGTTATTTTAGTCAGTTAGCGCCTGAGTCTGAGGTGCTTACTGGTGACATCGAAATAGAAGGCCGCAGTATTAGTATTCGACAGCAGGCGCAGGGCGTATTGTTGGCCGATTTTAGAGCGCTCTGTGATGGTCCGCGAAGCCAGCGTGACTACATGGAACTTGCGCGGATTTATCATACTGTTCTCGTGAGTGGCATAGAACAAATGGGCGCCTTTTTGACTGGCGATGACATCGCTAGACGTTTTTTAGCTATGGTCGACGAATTTTACGAGCGCAATGTAAAGCTGATTGTATCGGCTCAAGTGCCACTCGAAGATATTTATGCCGATGGTTTGCTTAACTTCGAATTTAGGCGTTGCCGTTCACGCTTAATTGAGATGCAATCCCACGATTATTTAAAAACCGAACACCTGCCGTAACCCAGTAGCGTAAGAGTTTTGCATTAGCTGCGGCCTTAAATCACCAGAGGCTTGTTAATCCTTAGGATGACAAGTCCGATTGGTCGATATTTTATAATTTTTATCAAAATATCAGGTGATTTTTAACTCAGCTTTGTCTATACTCCGCCACCTGCCCACGTTACTCCGCCAATTGGGCGGAAGTTGTAAGCCGAAGTCGGTGCTCGAAGGGGTACTAAAAGGCAATTTTGTGTTGTTTGCAAATGCAGACAACATGTGAGACAGAAAATTAACTTTGGGTTTTTGTAATAATGAAGACTTTTACTGCTACACCAGAAACTGTAACTCGTGACTGGTTCGTCGTCGACGCAGACGGCAAAACTTTAGGTCGTATCGCTACTGAAATCGCTGTCCGTTTACGCGGTAAGCATAAGCCAGAATACACTCCACACGTTGATACCGGTGATTACATCATCGTTGTTAATGCTGAAAAAGTGACTGTTACTGGTAACAAAGCGAAAGGCAAAACGTACTACTCGCATTCAGGCTTCCCTGGTGGCATTAAGCAAATCAGCTTTGAAAAGCTGCAAGCGCAAAAGCCAGAAATGATCATCGAGAAAGCAGTTAAGGGTATGTTACCAAAAGGTCCTCTGGGCCGTGCCATGTTCCGTAAACTGAAAGTTTACGCTGGCGCAGAACATAACCACACTGCACAACAACCTCAAGTTCTTGATATCTAAACGGGATTAAGCAAATGGCTGCAACTCAGTACTACGGCACTGGCCGTCGCAAAACCTCTACAGCTCGCGTTTTCGCTAAAGCAGGTAGTGGCAACATCGTTGTAAATCAACGTCCTTTGGATCAGTATTTTGGTCGTGAAACTGCTCGTATGGTTGTTCGTCAACCTTTAGAGTTAGTTGAAATGACTGACAAGCTGGACATCTATGTAACTGTTAAAGGCGGTGGTATCACTGGCCAAGCAGGCGCAATCCGTCACGGTATTACCCGTGCTCTGATGCAATTAGATGAAGCACTGCGTCCATCTCTACGTTCTGCTGGTTTCGTTACCCGTGACGCTCGTAAAGTTGAGCGTAAGAAAGTGGGTCTACGTAAAGCACGTCGTAAGCCACAATTCTCTAAGCGTTAATTCGTTTTTGGAATATCAAAAAACCCAGCCTATGCTGGGTTTTTTATTGGCTAAAAATTGACGGTATAAGAAAACTCTTTGGTTGGAGTATGCTGATATACAATAAATTTATATTAAGCGAGTGAGTTTGAGGTAAGCATGACTTTTCAAATTTTTATGCTAGCAGTGGCACTTGTGTTGGTTTTGGAAGGCCTTGGGCCATTATTATTCCCAAATAAATGGCGTCGTTATTTAAATGAACTCTCCCATCAAAATCAGCAAGTTATCCAGCGACTTGGTGGGGCATTAGTCACTGCTGGAGTCGTGATTTGGGTTATTTTTGCGTAAAAAATAGCCTGCTTGCCCTTATTAACTAAGATCTGTTAAAATTCTTTTTTAACCGCAACCTTGCAGCAAATAATGGGCAAAAACGTAGTTGTTCTCGGCACCCAATGGGGTGACGAAGGAAAAGGTAAGATTGTCGACCTTCTAACAGAACAGGCAAAATATGTAGTGCGCTATCAAGGCGGCCACAATGCTGGTCATACCTTGGTTATCGACGGTGAAAAAACCGTTCTTCATCTGATCCCATCGGGTATCTTGCGCGATAATGTGAAATGCATTATTGGCAACGGTGTGGTGCTTGCACCTGACGCCCTGATGAAAGAGATCAACATGCTGAAAAATCGTGGAGTTCCTGTTGAGGAACGTCTGTTGATCTCTGAAGCGTGTCCGCTGATCCTTCCCTTCCATTGTGCCCTTGATATTGCCCGTGAAAAAGCGCGCGGTAATAAAGCTATTGGTACGACTGGCCGTGGTATTGGACCTGCGTATGAAGACAAGATCTCTCGTCGCGGTCTGCGAGTAGGCGACCTGTTCAATGCTGAACTGTTTGCTGAAAAGCTGAAAGAAGTTATGAAATACCATAACTTTATGCTGACAGAGTACTATCAAGTCGAAGCGGTTGATTACGAGCAAACGCTAGCAGATGCTTTGGCTATGGCCGATTATCTGAAGAGCATGTGTGTTGATGTGACTGAACTCTTGGATACTGCGCGTAAAGCCGGTGAGCCAATTCTGTTCGAAGGCGCTCAAGGTACATTACTCGACATTGACCACGGAACATACCCATTTGTAACCTCTTCAAATACCACAGCCGGTGGTGTTGCGACGGGTTCAGGTTTTGGTCCGCGTCACTTAGACTATGTCTTAGGTATCATGAAGGCTTACACCACTCGCGTAGGTGCAGGTCCATTCCCAACTGAACTATTATGTGAAGTCGGCGATCATTTAGGTACTAAAGGTCATGAGTTTGGTGCAACAACGGGTCGTAAGCGTCGTCCAGGTTGGTTGGATGCTGTGGCAATGCGCCGCGCAGTTCAAATCAACAGTGTTAGCGGCTTCTGCTTGACTAAGTTAGATGTACTTGATGGTCTGAAAGAAGTGAAGATTTGTGTCGGTTATCAGAATCCTGATGGCACTATCTCTAAAGTCACTCCGCTGGCCGCTGAAGGTTATGAACTGGTTACGCCGGTTTATGAAACTATGCCGGGTTGGAGCGAGTCGACTTTTGGCGCGACATCAATTGAGCAACTGCCTCAAGCAGCGATCAATTATATCAAGCGTCTTGAAGAGTTATTAGAAACACCAATCGACATTATCTCTACGGGTCCTGATCGTAACGAAACCATGATTTTGGTTAATCCGTTCAATTAAGATCTGTTAAGGCCGTGTTTCACGGCCTTTTTCTCTGCTTCTTTATGCCTTTCTCTGTTTCATTCTGCGGTTAGAAATTCAGCTCAAGCTCAAGAAATAGGTTATACTGCCGATGCAAGTATTCATCCTACTGTCATTGAGAGTCGTTATGCTACGTACAGCACTCGTTGCGCTACTGCCTTTAGTATCTTCAATGTGCTTTGCTGAAACGCAGGCGGTAGATATTTATAGTCAAGATCAATTGCTTGATTTGATCCGTAGCAATCAATACTTAGCGAAAGTGAAACGTGATGATTGCCAGTTAGTCCAAGACATTGAGGCGCGAGCCCAAGTCTTAAAACAGCCTTTATATCAATTTCTTTGGGGCGAAATGCTCAATCATGGAACGTGTGTGAAGGCTAACCCTGTGAAGGGTATTGCTTTGTTACGTGACTCGGCCGAACAAGGTAGCTCAGAAGCGATGTTAAAGCTTGCCGAGTATTATCAGAGTGGGAAATTTGTCATCCGCAATAAAGACAGAGCAGTGCATTATTTACTGCCTGCGGCTGCAAGTGGCAGTTTATCCGCTCGTATGATGTTAGTTCGTTTATTTGGTGAAGGTTATGGTAGTCCTAGGGATTACGAGATGGCCTATCACTGGTTATATAACGATGTATTTGCGGACGAGGCGACTAAGAATAAAGCCTTGTCTTTACTGCAGGTGTTAGCAGCTAAAATGCCCCCCAGTGCAGTGGCGCGGGCCCAGCAAGAACAGTTGCGAACCCGTTAAATGGTCTCTTAATCTAGAGACACATTATTTGGATATTGAATGATCAAAGACCCTCATTTTGAGCGTGAACAGGATAAGTACGAAAACCCTATCCCAAGCCGTGAGTATATTATCGATTACTTACGTTCTCAGAAATCACCTATCACTCGTGACAGTATTGCCGCGGCGTTAAACATCCAAGAGGAAGAACAACTTGAGGCCTTGCGCCGTCGCCTTCGTGCGATGGAACGCGATGGCGAACTGGTGTTCACCCGTGGGCAGAGCTATGGCTTGCCCGAGAAAATGGATCTTATCCCCGGCACTGTACTCGGACACAGAGAAGGCTTCGGCTTTTTCAAACCCGATGAAGGCGGTGATGACTTATTTATTTCGAACCGCGACATGCTGATGTATTTCCACGGTGATAAAGTGCTGGCACAAAAAGCGGGCACAGATCGTCGTGGCCGTCGCGAAGCGCGTTTGGTTCGTCTGATCCAGCCGCGAAGTGCCGCGATTGTTGGCCGTTATCATGTCGATAGCGGTATGGCATTTGTCATTGCCGATGATAAGCGTATTACCCAAGAAATTTTAGTCGCGAATGAAGATCGCAACGGCGCCCGTCAAGGTGATGTGGTTGTGGTTGAATTAACGCGTCGCCCAGGCCGTTTTGTTAAGGCTGCGGGTAAAGTGACTGAAGTGCTCGGTAAGCAAATGGCGCCGGGGATGGAAATCGAAATTGCCCTGCGTAATTATGATTTACCCCATACTTGGTCACCTGTGATTGAGAAGAAACTGCGCCGTATTCCCGATGAAGTAACCGACGCCGATAAAGTCGGTCGTGTGGATTTACGTCATCTGCCATTAGTGACTATCGACGGTGAAGACGCCCGCGATTTTGACGATGCCGTGTACGCGGAGAAAAAAGCCGGTGGCGGCTGGCGTTTATGGGTTGCGATTGCGGACGTTAGTTATTATGTCCGCACTGATTCTGCCTTAGATACCGAAGCACGTGCCCGTGGTAACTCTGTGTATTTCCCATCGCAAGTGATCCCTATGCTGCCGGAGAAAATCTCCAATGGCCTATGTTCGCTTAATCCTCACGTCGACCGTTTATGTATGGTCGCCGAGATGACCGTATCTGCTAAAGGTAAGTTGTCGGGTTATAAGTTTTATCCGGCTGTAATGTATTCCCATGCCCGTTTCACTTATACCCAAGTGGCAGCAATGTTAGAAGGCGGCCCAATTGCGCCTGAGCATGAAGTCTTGTTCCCGCATTTGCAGTGTTTACAGTCATTGTATTTAGCACTAGATGAGCAAAGAGCCGAGCGTGGTGCGATTGCGTTTGAAACCATGGAAACGCAGTTCATTTTCAATGAGCAGCGCAAGATTGATAAAATCGTGCCGCGTGGCCGTAATCAAGCCCATAAAATCATTGAAGAATGCATGATTTTAGCCAACGTATCTGCGGCTAAATTTGTGAAGAAACACAAAGGCGACGTGCTGTACCGAGTGCATGAAGCGCCATCTGAGCAAAAGTTGGCGAACTTTAAAGAGTTCCTTGCTGAGCGTGGTTTGACTATGCCTGGCGGACTTGAGCCAACGCCGTCAGATTACCAGAACGTGATGCTGCAAATTGCCGACCGCCCTGATGCTGAACTTATCCAAGTGATGTTACTGCGCTCTATGCGTCAGGCAATTTACACTCCGGATAACGAAGGTCACTTCGGTTTAGCCTTAGAAGAATATGCGCATTTTACCTCGCCCATTCGCCGTTATCCGGATTTAGTGTTACATCGTGTGATCCGTTATTTACTGGCGAAGGAAAGAGGTGAAGCTACTGAGAAGTGGACGCAGGATGGTGGTTATCACTATCAGCTCGATGAGCTCGACCAATTGGGCGAAGAGTGTTCGACCACAGAACGTCGTGCCGATGAAGCGACTCGCGATGTTAGCGATTGGCTGAAATGTGAGTTTATGCAAGATCACGTCGGCGATACCTTTGAAGCTGTAATTGCCTCAGTGACCAGTTTTGGTTTGTTTGTGCGCTTAAATGAACTGTTTATCGATGGCTTAGTGCATATCTCAAGTCTTGGTAGCGATTACTACCAATTCGACCCTATGCGTCAACGTCTTATCGGTGAGCACACAGGTCAAGTTTATCAAGTTGGCGATCCTGTGACGGTTAAGGTCGCTGCAGTTAACCTAGATGACAGACAGATTGATTTGGTTATGCTGGGTGATGACGGCAAAGGTGGTAAGCGTAAAGCATCTGCCAGCCGTGATAAGCCGATGACAGCCCGTGAGCGCGTTAATCGTGAAGGCGCTAAGCAAGGTAAAGCAGGCAAAACCGCGGCATCTAGCGCCAAGGCTGAAACAGGTAAAACCAAACCTAAGGCCAAAGCTGGCACTAAAGCTAAAAAAGCAGCAGTAAAAGATCCGGCTAAAAAGCCAAAAGCCGCTAAGCGGAGCACGAGAAAGAAATAAATGAAAAAACAAGATATTATTTTTGGGATCCACGCAGTTGAAGCCCTGTTAAAACACAGCCCTGAGCGCATTATTGAGTTGTGGCTGTTACAAGGTCGTGACGATGAGCGCTTAACTGTGCTGGCCGATCAGGCCAAAGCCTTTGGCACGACGATTCAAGTCGCTTCTCGTAAAGCCTTAGATGACAAAGCGGAAAGCAGCCAACATCAAGGCATAGTCGCGCGTGTTAAAGCGGCGAAAGTATTGAATGAGCAAGATTTAGATGTGCTGCTTGCTAACACTGAGCAAGCATTCCTGTTGATCTTGGATGGTGTGACGGATCCCCATAACTTAGGCGCTTGCCTACGTAATGCTGATGCGGCTGGCGTACAAGGTATTATCGTGCCTAAAGACAATTCAGTTGGCTTAACGGCGACTGTGAGTAAAGTGGCATGTGGCGCTGCGGAAACAGTGCCTTTATTCCAAGTGACTAATCTTGCGCGCACTATGCGTCACCTGCAGGATAAAGGTGTGTGGATTGTGGGCACTGCGGGCGAGGCAGATTGCGAGCTTTATCAAGCCGATCTCAAGGGATCATTGGCGATTGCCATGGGTGCGGAAGATAAAGGTTTACGCCGCTTAAGCCGTGAGTCTTGCGATTCACTGATCTCTATCCCTATGGCCGGTAGTGTTTCTAGCTTGAACGTATCGGTTGCAACGGGTATTTGCTTGTTTGAAGCAGTGCGTCAGCGTCGTAGCTAATATGCTTACGTTTGCCTGATCTCACATATGCAGTATCAGGCTTGAAGTAACAACCTGCAGTAACAACTGGTCGTAATAAAAAGGCGGATTAACGATATAAAGTTAATCCGTTTTTTATTGGCCTTTTTTACGTCATCGCTTTGTCTAGGTTGATCTGATGGCTATCAGTTTCATCTATTTGAACGGCTTCAGGCTCTGCTTGCTCAATATCGAAACTAAAGGCGAGTTGCTCCTCATCACTCTCATTATCATCGATAATATCGTCATCGACGCCATCGGCACCTAAATCATGCTCCGATTCATCTAAGTTAGCGCTGGGCGTCATATGCTCTTGAATTGATTCAACATCAACCCGTGGGTCCAATGCTGCCGCCAGTGGTGAAGAGACTAAGTCGCCCGTCGCCATTATGTAGTCTTGGGTGACATTAGTTTCGACTTTTTGCTGTGAATGTACATAACGTAAACGCACAAAGAGTATTAAGGTACAGGCTGACATAAAGCCATATAACATGTTATTGCCAAACCATTGCATTAATGTCGATGCGATAAGCGGACCGATACTGGCGCCTAAGCCGAAGGTTAATAGTATTGTTGCTGATAAGCCGACCCGCTCATTTTGCTCTACTCGAGAGTTGGCAAGCGCTGTGGCGAGCGGATAAAAAGTGAAACCTAAAATACCAAATAGAAAGGTCATCACCAGTGAAATCACCGGATGATAAGGGGTTAAGGCGATAGCCAAGGCTAAGATACCGAGCAATATACAGTTGATACGGATAAGGCGACTGCGGGACATAATGTCGGACAATTTTCCCATTGGCCACTGTGCCAGTAATCCCGCTAAAATCGTTGCCGTCATATACGTGGCGACTTTTTCAGGCGGTAAACCTAAGTTACTGGCGTAGGCGGGAGCGAGACCATAAAACGAACCCACTATCATGCTACCAATCGCGATTGTCGTGAGTGCTTGTGGCGCTTTTTTCCAGTAATAGGCAATTTTGAGTGGGGCTGGCACTAAGGGCGCAGGGTGAAGACGACGCGTGAGTGAAATCGGTACGATACAGAGTGAAAAACAAATTGCGATAAGCAGTAGTGGCTCTAGTCCTAAGTCGGGGAAAATACTGATCGCACCTTGGCCCAAGATTAAGCCGAAGTAAGATACGATCATATAACTCGCAAACACTGTGCCCCTTTGATTACTTTCAGCTTGTTCGTTGAGCCAACTTTCTAACACCATGTATTGGCACATCATTCCCATGCCGACTACAAGTCTGAGGAGCAGCCAAACCGCTAGCTCATCCACGAGTGCATGGCCTAATGCCGATGCAGCGACTATGCCTGCACTGGCGACAAAGGCGCGGATATGGCCCACTTGAGCGATAAGTCGATGACCAATCTTAGAGCCAGCCACTAGGCCAACATAGTAGGCCGACATCATGCCGCCAATCCATATTTGTGGCACATTCATTACTGAGAGCCTGAGCCCAAGATAGGTGGTAAGCAAGCCGCCGGCTAATACCATTAATAATGTGGTGCTATATAAAGAGGCGAAAGTGCGCAGCGGATTAGTCATATACAACTCCGAAAACACAAACTAGATTGATAATGAGGAGTGAGTATATCAGGGGTTAGTGTTTATGTTGTGTTGCAAATTGTTGGTAAATCTTGATTAATTGCGCATTTCTGCTCAAAAAATCACTGAATTATGTCGGAACAACTCAAGGGGATGCTTGTGAAGCATTCACATAGACGCCAGCCGAGTAGGCTGTGAGCGTCATGTTAGTCTATGTATTTTTTCGTATTTTTTAAAAGGAGTTATCTAAAAGTGTAAAGCAAGTTGAAGGTGGTGATGGTATCCATGGGTTGGCTTCCTTCTGGTACCACTTCAGTGTATTTGATGTTCATACCGATCTTAAATGCCCAATCTTGGAACACCAGATTTTTATAGTTCATATCTAAGGTGAGGGTGTTGTTGTTCTCGCCCACTTCCGCGGTGAGATCGGCATTGAGACTGCTGTATTCCTGTAGTTTTTGAGAGAATTTGGCAGCGGTACGAAGAATGACATCTTTTTCGGCATCAGGGCTGGGGATGGTTATCGATTCTGCAGGTAAGTTATATCGATAACCTGGGCCGAACTCGAGACTGAGTTTTGTTTTATAACTACTGATAGCATTGAAACCGTAACCACTCGAAAGCGTTGATATTTGTGTGTAACTACCGAATTGATCCCAAGTAAAATCACCACGTCCGAAGACATAACCCTTAGTCAGTTTATAGTTCGATTGTAACTGTAGCTCATATTTTTCGGAGGTTGTTTGACTTTTTTCTGAGGCAAAATAGGCTTTTAGTGTGGCTTCTTGCTTGGTTTGCTTTGTATCGTAAATCAGTTGGGTTCGACCATTAAAACTGCTGGATTCGGTATTGCCTGTGTTCAGTTGCAAGCCAGCTTCGATTTCCGCGGTAAAATCGCTGGGCGGTTCCTGATAATCAGGTGGAACAAGCGCAAGCGCAGGAAATGAAAGGAAAAACAAACTGATTGGCGCAATAACTTTTAGCATTATGTTTTATTCTTGGTTAGCTGATTTCAGACGTCCGAATGTAGGCGAACCGCCATCATACCTGTATTGATTGGCGAGGCAAAGTTATTGCTTGAGTTTCTGGCTTGCTTTCTGTACTATCTCGCGCTCAAATCAGTCACTATTTTTCGTTCCTTGCCTCCATTTGGTCTGACTGAGCCAATACCGAGGCTACATAACCGTAAGGAGCAATAAATGCGTCATTACGAAATCGTATTTATGGTTCACCCAGATCAAAGTGAACAAGTACCAGGTATGATTGAGCGTTACACAGGTGTTATCACCGAAGCTAACGGCACAATCCACCGTTTAGAAGATTGGGGCCGTCGTCAACTGGCTTACCCAATCCTTGACCTGCATAAAGCTCACTACGTTCTGATGAACGTTGAAGCTAAAGCAGAGACGATCGAAGAGCTAGAAACAGCTTTCCGTTTCAACGACGCAGTTCTGCGTAACATGGTAATGCGTACTAAAGTTGCCGTTACTGAAGCATCTCCAATGGCTAGAGCTAGAGATGAGCGCGATTCACGTCGTGGCCCAGCTGGCGAACGCTCATATGATGAAGCTCACGCTGAAGAAATCGCTGAGTAAGGTAATCTGTGACCACCAATAACTTGGTGTTGTCAGGAACGATAACTCGTTCAAGACGCTTTAAAAGCCCAGCAGGTATTGCACACAGTGTAATTATGTTGGAACACAAATCGCAGCGTTATGAAGCCGAAATGCTCCGCAACGTCTACGTACAAATTCAAGTGATATTGAGTGGCCCACGCTTTGAAAGCGTCGCAGAAGATCTGAAAGCAGGTGTGGAAGTACAAGTGCAAGGCTTTATGACGCTTCAACAGGGGCGTAATGGTCAGAACCGCTTAGTCATCCATGCCGAAAATGTCGAATTGAAAACTTAGGAGACTGTCAACATGGCACGTTATTTCCGTCGTCGCAAGTTCTGCCGTTTCACCGCTGAAGGTGTTGCAGAAATTGATTACAAAGATATCGTTACTTTAAAGAACTACATCACTGAAAGCGGCAAGATTGTTCCTAGCCGTATCACTGGTACTAGTGCTAAATATCAGCGCCAACTAGCTCGCGCTATCAAGCGTGCTCGTTATCTTTCTCTACTGCCATACACTGATTTACATCAGTAATTGCAGTATTCCTAATCGAATATAGAGGATTTGATAATGAACGTTATTCTGCTTGATAAAATCGCTAACCTAGGCAACTTGGGTGACCAAGTTACTGTTAAAGCTGGTTACGCTCGTAACTACCTTTTGCCACAAGGTAAAGCTGTTGTTGCTAACGAAAGCAACGTTAAAGTATTTGAAGCTCGTCGCGCTGAATTAGAAGCTAAATTAGCTGCTGAATTAGCTGCTGCTAACCTACGTGCTGAGAAAATCACTGCACTGGAAGCTGTTGTTATTGCTTCTAAAGCGGGTGATGAAGGCAAACTGTTTGGTTCAGTTGGCAACCGTGACATCGCTGATGCAGTGACTGCTGCTGGTGTTGAGCTGGCTAAATCAGAAGTTCGTTTACCATTAGGCGCTCTGCGTACTACTGGCGACTTCGAAGTTGAAGTTCAGTTACACACTGAAGTTAAAGCTGTTGTTAAAGTTTCTATCGTTGCAGAAGCTTAATTACTCCTTGCTTTAATCTTAAGAGAAACACCGCTTCGGCGGTGTTTTTTTATGGCTGAAATTTAGGATTTGAGTATATTTAGGTTTTGATATCGGCTCTGCGATGGATTTAAGCGATAGGTGATACGCGCCTACTCATTCAATCTCATCATCCCAAAGTGCATTCGCTGCTAAAATACGAGCCCAAATAAAAGCCGCTTACTGCAAAACAGTGAGCGGCTTTTTGTTTAGATCAACTGATTCAGCTCTGGGTGTTAATTTCTTACTAAATCCAGTTCTTTAATCAGATTATCGGCATGGTCGACTTCATCCATCATCCACAGGATATAGCGAATATCCACGTGCACTGCGCGGGTGATGGTTGGGTTGAAGAACCAATCTTTAGTGATAGCTTCATAGGTTGAGTCGAAGTTAAGGCCCACTAACTCACCTTTTCCGTTGAAGACTGGTGAGCCGGAGTTACCACCTGTGGTGTCCACGCTGGATAAGAAATTAACCGGTACTGAGTTAAATTCCTCTGGTTTATCTAAACAAGAGAAGAGTCTGCAAATCCAGCTTCGGGGATCTTGATAAACCGACTTCACCAGATGATCGCCAAAACGTTGTTCGCTAATCGCATCGAGGAGTTTTTTCGGCGCATTATAGGGCTCAACGCCTGTGTGTTTTGCGACTATGCCATCAAGACGAGTAAACGGCTGTTTATAGAGCGCATCACGTGATTGATAACCATCAACCATGCCATAGCTGATCCGTAGCGTACCGTTGGCGTCAGGGTAGACTGGCCAGTTGTTTGCTTTGTAGTATTCGATCACAGCCGCCATATAATCAGGGCGAGCACTAGACAGCTTGCCGTCTAAGATTTTTTCTGACTTTTCCTGTGCCATATTCGTGTCATAAAGTGCTACGGCTAAACGAATAAAGGGATCGGCACTGGTTTCGAAAGCGCTAGCATCGGCATTCATCCACGCGAGGCGCTTAGCTTGGTCTGTGAGCGTAGTGAGTGAGTACAAACCATCGAGTTTAGCTGCGAGATCGGCATCTTTAGTGTTCGCACTTAGCATTTCATCGAGTGCAGCTACGCGATTTGATTGGCTAAGGTAAGCATTTAAATCCTGTAGCCACAAAGTCTTATCAACAGTGACATCAAAACTTGAATCGATACGTTTAAGACGTGAGCTTAGCATTGCAATATCACGTTCTTGGTAGCCTTGCTCACGCTCGGCATCGGGCTTTTGTTTTTCTTTAGCAAGACGGTAGAGGCTGTTTGCTGCGGTTAACAATGTGCTAGATTGGGCATTGGTAAAGTAGTAATTACTTTGGAACGCTTGTTGTTGCTCGGCGAGTAACACTTCTAACTCAGCAATGAGATTTTGATTTAGCTTAGGGTTTTGTTTAAGCCAAGCTAAAAAATTATCTTCACGGCTTTGCTTAATGCCAATGATATCCGTTGCTTTAAAACCCGCTAATAGGCCGTTGAGTTTCTTCATCCGGTTGGCCATTGAGGCCATATTACCAGCGTACTTAATGGCGATATCGGCATCTTTTTGTCCCATAGCCTCGATAGTATCAATCTGTAATTGATAACGCTTAGCTTGGGTTGGGTACAACCAATCACTGGCAAATTTAAGTTCACTGGTCAGGTTGTAACGGCTAGTCGTGCCTGGGTAACCCGCCACAAACACGCCGTCACCGGCTTTTACGCCATCGGCATTGACCTTAAGGTAACTCTTTGGCTGGTAAGGAATATTATCGTCGCTATACACGGCGGGTTTGCCATCTTTACCCACATAAGCCCGTAGGAAGGCAAAATCACCCGAATGGCGTGGATATTCATAGTTATCAATATCGCCACCATAGCCCCCAACACTTTCAGGTGGTGCGTAGACTAAGCGCACATCGCGGATCATCAATTGCTTGATTAAGTAGTATTCTAAGCCGTTATGGAAACTGCGCACATTACAACGATAGTTAGCATCGGCTTCACAGCTTTTGATGAGCGCTTTACTGTGATTTTGAATGTCTTCGTAACGACTTAGCGGGTCTTGGCTGAGGTCTTTATTGATTTGCGCGGTGACATTGGTCACTGCTTCTGTGATGTATAAACGTTCGTTAGGACCGGCAGAGGGTTCCTTGTCCATCGATGTTGCTAAAAAGCCTTGTTCTAGGTAGTTATGCTCTTGCTTAGTGTTATATTGTATCGCCTTGTAGGCACAATGGTGGTTTGTCACAACTAGCCCTTGGGGGGAGACAAAACTGGCGGTACAATAGCCCAGCCCAACCACAGCGTTCATTGGATAACTTGTCAGTTCGGCCAGTTTTTCTGCCGGAATATCGATTCCGCGTTCACTGAGTTTGTCTGCAATTGAAGGCATTTGATAAGGTTGCCATTGTCCTTCGTCGGCAGTTGCTATGCCGGATGTCAGTACTAAGGCCGCAACCAATGCAATACGCATGTTCTTTCCTTATTGATTGTTAGAGTGTCCGTTGGAATGAAATAACAGGCGAGTGTAAACATCCTGTTTGCTTGACGCGGGTTTTATATCATATTTTGTTAAGTTGTTGGAAATCGGGAGCGTTAATGTCACAACAAGGTGCTTTTAAGCCTAAAAGTAAGCCAAGAGATTTGCAGCTTGATGGACTCAAGCTGCCACCGCATTCAATTGAGGCTGAACAATCGGTATTAGGCGGCTTGATGTTAGATGCCGAAGCGTGGGACAGGGTCGCAGAGGCTGTCGTAAAAGAGGATTTTTACTCTCGCTCACATAAGATGATCTTTTCTGCCATGCACAGATTGGTTGATTTAGGGCAACCGATCGATTTGATCACTGTTTCTGAACAGTTAGAAGTTGAGAACCAATTAGAAGATGCCGGTGGTTTTGCCTATTTAGGTGAGATTGCGAAAAATACCCCAAGTGCGGGTAATATTTTATCTTACGCTGAAATCGTCCGTGAACGTGCTGTCGTTCGTGACATGATCCGCGTCGCGCATGAGATTGCCGATGCGGGCTATAACCCAGAAGGTCGGGACTCGGGTGAATTACTCGACCTGGCTGAGAGTAAAGTCTTTAAGATCGCCGAGATGCGAACTAATGCTAACGAAGGTCCCGAAGGCATTAAAACCATTCTGGAAAAAACCGTCGATAAGATTGAGCAGCTTTATAACAACCCCCATAACGGTGTGACTGGAGTATCGAGCGGTTTTAACGATCTCGATAAAATGACCGCAGGCTTCCAGTCCGGTGACTTGATTATCGTTGCGGCGCGTCCTTCTATGGGTAAAACCACCTTCGCGATGAACTTGTGCGAACAGGCCGCAATGAATGAAGATAAACCCGTACTTATTTTCAGTCTCGAGATGCCGTCCGAACAGATTATGATGCGTATGCTGGCCTCCTTGGGTCGCGTTGATCAAACTAAGATCCGTACTGGTCAACTCGATGACGAGGATTGGGCGCGGGTTTCATCGACTATGGGTATCATGCTCGAGCAAGGCAAAATGTATATTGATGATGGTTCGGGATTAACCCCGACAGAAGTTCGTAGCCGCGCGCGTCGTATTGCCCGTGAGTACGGTGGTTTATCTATGATCATGATAGATTACCTGCAGTTAATGCAGGTGCCCGCCTTAAAAGATAACCGTACCTTAGAAATTTCTGAAATTTCACGCTCGCTGAAAGCATTAGCCAAAGAGTTGGAAATCCCGATTATTGCCCTGTCGCAGCTTAACCGCTCGCTCGAACAAAGGGCCGATAAACGTCCTGTTAACTCGGATTTACGTGAATCAGGCGCTATCGAGCAAGATGCGGATCTCATCATGTTTATTTATCGCGATGAAGTGTATAACAACGATTCTCAAGATAAAGGCACGGCAGAAATCATCATTGGTAAGCAACGTAACGGCCCCATTGGTCGGGTGCGGCTCACTTTCCAAGGGCAATTTTCGCGTTTCGATAATTATGCTGGGCCGCAGTTTGAAGAAGATTAATTGACGTTTAAAAACAGTCAGTTTGCGTTTGCAGAAGATGAGCTGTATTGATGTATTTTTTATATCCGTGACTTTTTATTTCCTGAGTAAACAAGGTAAATTTTGAACCCTTTTCCCCGTGCAGAAATTAGCAGTAGTGCACTGCAAACCAATCTCGCTGCGTTGCGTCAACAGGCACCAGCGAGTCGTGTGATGGCCGTCGTTAAAGCGAACGGTTATGGTCATGGATTATTGAATGTCGCTAATTGTTTAGTTAGTGCCGATGGCTTTGGCCTAGCACGATTGGATGAAGCCTTAGAATTACGATCGGGCGGCGTGACAGCGCGTTTATTGTTGCTGGAAGGTTTTTTCCGTGCCACCGATCTTCCGTTACTCGTCGGGCATGATATTGACACTGTAGTGCACCACTGTTCTCAGCTTGAGATGTTAGAGCAAACTGTGTTGTCAAAACCTGTCACTGTCTGGCTTAAAGTGGATTCAGGCATGCATCGTTTAGGTTTTACGCCCGAACAATTTTCAACGGTTTACGCAAGGTTAATGGCCTGTCCCAATGTGGCAAAACCGATCCATTTGATGACACATTTTGCCTGTGCGGACGAGCCTGAAAACACCTATACCTCAGTACAGATGGCGGCTTTTAATACGTTAACGGCAGGCTTGCCCGGATTTAGAACCTTAGCAAACTCTGCTGGTGCCTTGTATTGGCCTCAGAGCCAAGGCGATTGGATCCGTCCTGGTATCGCACTCTATGGTGTATCTCCTGTTACTGGTGATTGCGGTGCGAATCACGGGCTAGTTCCTGCGATGGAATTGGTATCACAGTTGATTGCGGTACGGGATCATAAAGCCAATCAGCCAGTGGGCTATGGTTGTTTCTGGACCGCGAAGCAAGATACTCGTTTAGGCGTAGTGGCGATTGGTTATGGTGATGGTTATCCTCGCAATGCACCGGAAGGCACGCCCGTGTGGGTCAATGGTCGCCGCGTACCCATAGTCGGCCGTGTTTCTATGGACATGTTGACTGTTGACTTAGGCCAAGGGGCACAAGATAAAGTTGGGGATAGTGCATTGCTGTGGGGTAAGGCATTACCCGTGGAGGAAGTCGCTGAACATATTGGCACTATCGCTTACGAATTAGTCACTAAGCTTACGCCAAGGGTTGCTGTTTGCTTAGCTTAACCCTGACAGATGGAATTATTCTGGGACACTTTTTAGTAAGAAAAGGGTGATTAAACACCGTTTTCTTTTATGTAAAGTGTCAGGATGAATAATTGTCACTACACGAGTGGTTACTGCAAATAACACTATGAATTATATGTATTTATTAGCGGGAGAAGTGTCGAACCAGTAGGGCTGAGATAAGCAAAATAGTGGTTTGTAGTTCACCGTTGGCGACGCAATATGTTTTGGACCTGAGGATGAAGCTGTGCTGAACTGGTGTTAGGCGGCAAAATAGACGATAAAAATATCTCAATTCAGGTTACGGTAAACCAGCCGTTCTGATCTTTGTTATCTGGCTTTAAATAAGCGAATGAAACATAAGATCCAGAGCGACAGGATATTTAATGTATTTTGAGCTGACTGGCTTGATGCATTTAAGCTATTAGTTTTCAAAACATATTTCAATATAAGCAGTACCATGCGGGCTTGTAAATGGCATGATAATCTTAGTGCCATTAGCTTTATGGGAAATAGTATGGCCTTTTCCTGATACGACCATAGGAGTGGCCATTTCAAATTCATAGCCTTTTTGACCCAAAAGATTTTTTGCGCCACCAGTCACCATATTCGTAATTTCGCCTACTAAGTCAGTCACTTCCTCGTTAATTTTACCCGGGTTTTCGCCCAGCATATTCTGCATTATCTGCAAAACAAGCTTTTGTTCGAAGGTAATCGACAGTGATCCTTTTGTTTGGGGTCCAACAAGACCTATTAGGCCGGATACATCACCCTTAGCTAAGTTATCTACTTTGATTTGGGGTTTGCCCGGCGTCAAATCCATGCTCGCCATCGTAGATATGACATTGAGCAAAGATTGGAGGAAAGGATTAATAAAATTAACGTTCATGCCTAAGTTTGTCCTCTTTTGAGCCTAAACCATGGAGTAATGGCATTGCTTAAGGCTATTAGAAAAGTTGCTTATCGACAGCAATCTTGATCACACTCTATCAGCTTAGATGAGACAGCTATAAATGTGAGGCTAATTTAAAGATATTCTTATCATTTATCTGAGTTATAGGCCGCTAAAGCTCCATATAACCGTGTCCTTTATTGTTTAGACCGTTTTGTAGATGGTTCATAAGTTTGCTTGGAAGACGCTTATCGTCAAATAGCGTTGTTTACGTCTCATACATACAAAAATGGGCTGCATTAGCCCCATTCATAGTGGCTCATGAGTGCCGATGCTGCAAAGTTTTTTAGCCTTTTTATGGAGTAACTCGACTTTTATTTGCACTTAACTCGTGAGAAGGCGTTGCTACTCAACTCTCTATCCCATCGCGTCTTACGTAATCCCATTTTATATGGCTATTTTCGGCATTGTGGAGTGCTATCAAAAAGGCGTCTTGGCCTTGAGCGTCTTAGCTGACTTTGTAAAAGTGCGATGTTCGCTGTAAACTGTCTCATTTTTTGCTTCACCCTGACGACGCATTTGTAGTGTGTTGTTCAGTACGTGTTTTCAGGTCAATTACTGGGAACATCATCTTGAGCGCTCAATCTTATAATTTGGGATACCTCACAGGATGCCCAGCAATTAGACAAATGCACAAATGTGTAAAAACAGCTTAAAATGTGAGTGTGATGATTCAATCTAAAATGAGTAAAACCCCTGTTATATCAACTATTCCAATCGATAGGACATTTAGCGTTGCGCCCATGTTGGATTGGTAAGATTTTAATTTAACCATTTGATTTATATAAGGTGGTTAAAAGTGTGGTTCACTATAGGATCACCGATTTTAAAAAGTTGTTTCATGGTTCCCCGCTGGTGATATGATTGCTCAATAAGCATTGAGGTGATCTATGGATAGAAAAACTTTAATAATACTCGCACTGATATTAACGATCGGTCCTACTTTTTCGGCTAATGCTGAAGTCTATAAATGTGCTGATGGAAAGTATCAAGCAGATCCCTGTGATGAAAACAGTCAGCCAGTTGATTTAAGTGGCGTCGGTAGCTTTATTAAAAGCAGTGACAGCATTTCTCAATCAAGCGTGGGTTCAAACGCAACTTCTGATAAGAAAAAAGAAATCAGTACGTATATTGAGAAGCAACGTATTACTCGTGAAATCACTCGGCTTGAGGGTGATCGTAAGCGGGTAATTGCTGCTCGTGATCAGCGGTTGCGTAACCTCCGCGAAAGCAGACAGTACGCGAATAACAACTTAGCCGGTGCAACGTGGCAGCAAAGCTTAGCGCAAGAACAAGTGGCAGCAGCCCAAGAGGCTGACACATTGGTGTCATCTATTGATAGACAAATTGAGCAGCTTAAAAATGAGATAAAATAAAATGGCCGTTTGGCCCTTTTATTCATTTGGTCTTAATGCGACCTAGAAAGCGGTTTAAACAACTGGTTTGCTTTTATATAGAGCGCTGACTCTTTCTTTTCTAACTTGTCGAGATAGCCATCATTGCGCGTCTCTTTACGTTTTGACATGCTGATCGCTAACTTACGTGGTCTGCTAATACCCTGTTTCCGCAATGTACTACGGACTATCCACATAGATATTCCAGTTTCTGCTGAAACTTCTTCAATGCTCATGCCTGATAAGTACAGTTCAGATATGTTCATTTCATCCCCATCCTATCTAATCGAGCAATCACTGCTTGCTCACGGCCTTGAACAGTTGATAGATCAAACTCAGGGCGCTTACTCAGGATTACCACTTGTTGCTCAAGCTCGGTAATTCTGGCTTTAAGCTGGGCGTTCTCTGCGATAGCTAGGTTAAGTCTGTCATTCATCTTCATGCTTCACCTGCCTTGGCTTATGCCATACTTCCCATGTTTTAGCCTGAAACATACCAGCAAAAGTCTTGAATGTACCAAGTATAATCAGCTTCCAAAATGCCATGATAATATGAACCAAAAAGCCGAAAGCATTTAAAGAAATAACCGCGAAAATAGTGGGAAATGTCATTAACACCATTAACGTTCTTCTAATGCCGTTATGTTTGATTGTGCCAATATATCTAGGCCTTAAACTTTTTTTATCTTCAGTGAACTCAAACATTAATTACCACCTTGTTCAAAACATCTTTTATATCTATTCCTGTACTTTTCATCGCTAAGCTTTGATAAAAAGCTCGATTCTATTAAAGGCCAATCAGCAGAACTGTTAAAAATTGCCGATTACCTTTTGTCGCATGACCACCCTGTATTGCTATCAGTTTCACCTTCAACCCATTCAAGTTGCTTGCATTGATGACACGACTTACTTAGGTTGCCCATCACTCACCACCCTTAGCGGCTTTATAGGTTCTACCATCGCTGCACTTGACTATTTTCCCGGTATCAGCGTTAAAAGATGGTGCGATACTGCGACCAATGCCACTTCCTGAAATGACATAGAGCACGCCATCGTGACACTCATACCGCGCGCCAACGTGTTTGCCATTTACAATTGGCGAGCTGTCATGCTCACACTTGGCTAGCAATACTACTAAGCCGATAAATAGCGCAAAGAAGAAAAGAATCTTGATGAGGCTTTTCAGTACGCCCATCACTCTCCCCCCTTATCTATTCTAGGAATGTGAAGCCACCCAACTGGATTTTTTTCGTACTCATTTTCAAAGTACATATCGTGACCTTCGCCGTCATTGCAGTTAATTGCCGCGTAAACCCAGCATTGTTCAGTTTCGTTCCAGTGTCCTGTTGTTAAAAATCCGAATCCGGCATCAAGCATAATCATGTCTGATCTAGGCGCAGTGGACATTGGATGTAATTCTGTTGTCACTGCATTAAGCGTGGCGGCTGTTTTAGCTGCAATACCAAGATCAACTTTCATCGCGTTTACTTGGTCCTTTAATTGCTGAATCTCGGTACCCAGTTTTTGCTTAACATCGACGAGCTCGGTGGCAGGAACGTACACACCAAGACCTTCAACTCTGCGTTTAGTTGTCATCACTTACCTTCCTTTGCTAAATCTTCTGCTAATTTTTTTCAGGAAATGTTGACAGCTTCCTGAGGTTTCTTTGGGTGCCTTGTACCATTTCCGCAAGGCGTCACGGATGATTTTTGATTGCTTCATGCTGCCTCCTTGGTGCGTTCAGTTGTTTCGCAAAAATGGCCGCGTCTGCCTCGGTTACGTTACCTAGTTGAAATGGGCCAGACTTGCAGATGTCGCAATACCAGCCGTTCTTTTTGAAAGCCGCCCCGCTTATTACGTGTAAAAAGCAGATGTGACGCATCGAATCAGCTTTACATTGAGGGCAATTAGGAGGTGTCCAGTCGGTTAAATTCATGCTGATCCCTTAATGGCTTTTTCAGCTTTCTTTTTGATAGTGACAGCCGTTTTGTGCAGCGTTTTTTTATTACTGAGTGAGGCTGTGGCGGCAATTATTTGATTTGCCATTGAAAGGGCTTCTTGTGGATCGCGCTTGAGTAAATATTGAAGTGAGATTTTTGCATCATCAGCGCTGGTATTTAGGTATCCCTGCAGCTTAGACATGATGGTCACCTTTAAGCCGTTTAGTGGACGCCATTTTTATACGCGCTAATAGCAAAACCGTTTCTTTAGCGTCGGCATGAGCGCGGCCTAAACCCATCTTGTTGACAACGGCATGCTCTGCGGTGGTGACAAGCATTAAATTGCTAATGTCACAGTTGGTGCGGTCGTTATCGATGAACCAAATTTTATGGCTTTCGGGCACTTTACCGTGGCGTTTTTCCCACTCGATAATGTGTTTTAGTCGCCATGTTCTAGGTTCAGATACTTTTACCATCACAAAGCCGTCTTTATTATCGATACGCTCTGATCCAACAGGTTTGTGGTTCAGTGGCATATCGCCTTTTTTAAACTGGGTTGCTGCAGAATTTCCGCCAGCTTGCCAACCTTTCATCCCAGCATTCCACGTTTTACAACCAGGATTAAATCGGCCAGTACGTCCCGATTTCATTTTATGGTTGCGGGTGAAAGCACGGATCTGATTAATCGTTTTTTCAGTACCAAAGGTATGGTTAAATGCCGTGGTAATTTGCTCGATGGTGAGGCGTTTATATTGCAGCTTTACCCACTCATATTGTTCGTCGGTAAAACTGCGTAATTTGCCTTTCGTTATTTCACCTTGTTTGCGTCCACAGGTGATACCGTGGTTCGAACATGCGGCTTTAATCTGCGATAGCGTCTTGGTGTAACCAAAGGCACAATTGAACAGTGCTGTGGTTTCAGCAAGTGACTTTTCAGGATACGTTGCACGCAAAAAATCAAGCATGGCAACAGTGAAGAAGAATCTAGCCATTCTTAGCCTCCAACATTTCAGGGAGTTTTCTACCTACGCCCATGTCATTTGCTGCTATTTGCGCATCGAGTGCTAAACGTGCGTTAGCCACAATTTGTGTCGAAATTTGAGTGACTGACTTGGAACGATGGATTTCATCTTGCAGCGCTTCACCTTTTAAGCTTTCGTCAGACAGTCGCTCAAGCTGTGCAAATAGGTGATTATTTAGGTCGATAAGTTTGTTTTTCATGCTGCTTCACCTGCAATATCTTCTTGCTTAAGCGGGATTTCGATTGAGCCTTTTACCTCGTTACCAAACACATCCCAGCCTTTAGTTTTTGTCCTGGCGAACATTTCAAGGCGAGGAACATCACCCATTAGCTCAACGCATTTATCACGAAATTCATCGGGCTTTTGGCTGTGGCGAATGTTTTGATATGCGCCTACGTAGCAAAGGTGTGCGAGCACTTCATCAAGGCTTTCTGGATCAAAATTACCCACTGCGCGAACGCTGCGGCATGCGGGTGTTGGTTTTCCTTTTACTGCGATGATTGCCGATTCACTGCCTGCACGGGACCAAAAGCCCATACCAAAGAATGGATTGTTGTTCACTGTTAGCTTGTTCCACACAAAGCCATTCATGTTTTTAAGGGTGAATCCCCAGCTTTTAACCAGATCAATGGCATCCTGCGGCATGGCTCCCACGTACCACATCACCAGTACACAGTTGTCGTCGGCAATGCTGCCCACATCGAGGCGCTTTAAGTCCTCGGTGCTGGTGACTGTGTACTTGGCTTGGGCGCTGGATTTCATCGAGCCGCCCGTGTTCTGGTTGCTAAATGCCCATGGTGGATCTGCGTAAATCACTTGATATTTTTTGCTCATGCCGCATGCTCCTTTGAATCATTGATAGCAGCGCTAAGTTGCTGCTCAAGTAGTTCATTCATTCCTATTGCATGCAGATAGCTTGCTGCCATGCTCACCAACTGCTCGAGTTCAACGATCCGCGCATTTGCCGCGGCTAACTTGGCTAGATGCTTTTCCCAGTCGATTTCTTTGATGGCTTCAACAACGCCCATAGTGTTGTTAAGCGTGGTTTGGGCGCGCATCAGGTTTGATAGCTCGATAAAGTGGCGAGCGGCGCAGCGTTCTGGATCCAAGCCTGTGGTGTAGTGCAGCTTTATGGCGGCAATAGTGGGCTCGGATACAATGCGCGTTAGCGATAGCAGTAAGTCGAGCTTGTGCTCTGACTCACTGCCCGCGAGTAAGTAGAGCATTTCGCGAGTGGCGGCTTTAGTCATGCTGCCACCTCTGGCTTAGTCAGTGACATGATCCAGTTGCGTAGCTCAATCATTTGAGGGCAAAACACCATTGATTCGACGTAGGTGTAAAGCTTTGGATAGTCGTGCTGTTTGCGATTGATGAACCAATCAGCGTCGGATTCTGTCAAGCAAGACTTAACAATGTCCTCATACTCTTCAACCCAAACAGTTTCAATTCCTTCCAGATCGTCATAGTCTGAATCAAAGTTTTCAATAAAATAATCAATCTTTCCCTGACCGCTAGAAATTCCAGCGCAGCGATTATCAACCCAGCTTTCCAAGCAAACTGGTAGATCATCCTCATCACAATCCAAGTAATTTACTATTTGCTCATTTATGTCACCTAAAAAACTGTCAGCAACTAAAGAGAAATCATTTTCACGATCAACAACATGAAATCTATCTGAATAATTTCTATCTGTCGGTCTGAATCTTTTGCAACGAACCTGCCAAATTGGATCGGCTGTACATCGATTATCTTGCGAGTGCATTTGCTGTGACATTTCAAGCAGGAATGCGGGGACTTCGATACGTTGGCTCATGCTTTCACCTCAACTTTTGCGGCTTGATAAGCACTTTTTACGGCTTCATATTCGCTGCCAAATATCTCGGTCGCATCGATAAGACTAAGGCGGGTATCGAGGTAAATAACATCATCGTGCAGGAACAGCGAAAGCGGGGCGAATAAGCAGTCACCCCAATTTGTACCAATCGCTTCTAGTAAAGGTATGCGTGAAACTTTTTCAGGCATCATGGCATTGTATTTAGCTGTGATAGCTTCTAACGCTTCACGATCCGCGGCTTTCGGCTTGCCGTATTTGGGGGATGAAGCAAAGCAATTAGCAGCTTTCGGCTTGAACCATAAGTGATTATTTTCAAGCTGGTTGAAGTTGTGAAAGTTAATGCCAGCACACGAAATGCATTCAACGCGATTGCTAAAAATAGGTTTGCCACCGAAGTGGTCGGCTAATTTAGTCGCTTGCTCAATCAAGTTTGCTTTAGCTGCATCAAAGGCTTTGAATGCTTGCACTGCGGTTGCGTTGGTAATTTTGTAGTAACTCATATCGATTCTCTCTGCTCTGTTTTCACTGCACTTATGGTTGCGTTACGCTGCTATTTCGCCGTTGTAGACTTGCCAAGAGATAATTTCTTTCTTGGTCTTGGGGTTAACCTTGCCAGTGGCCTTGCGGTAACGAACGTGCAGGTCGCGGCATTGGTCCTGTTTTTTTGCTAACTCAATGTATTGCGCGCAGAGCGAAGGCGTTGAGAGCGAATGCGACAGCTTTTGTGGCTTCATGGTTTCAAACTTGGCCTTTGCCATTTCATTTAGCTTGGCTTGGTATTCCGCTTGGCTGAGTTCGCGGCGGTTCGGGTGTGCGCCTTCGTATAGGCTGCACTTTTTAGCCGCTTCTTTTTTAGCTATGGTCATGGACACGCCGTATACGAAGAACATGGTTAACTCCCTATTTTTGTTCGCTGCTTAGGCTGCGCGGATCTGGTCTTTTGCTGCTGCGTCGCGCTGTTTGTCGAGGTAGGCGGCTAGGTCGTTGACGTTGACTAACCACGGGGCTTTATTGCCTTCGCCGCCGCGAAAGGCTGGTACGGGCAAGCGGCCTGCTTTGGCGTAGTTCGATGCTGTGCGTGGCTCAAGGGCAAAAAACTCTTTGCTGATTTCTTCCAGTGGCACGATCACTTTGTTGAACTGGGCCATGAGTAGTAATGCGGTGTTCATGCTATTTGCTCCGCAGCTTGCTTTAGGGCTCGCTGTTGCAGTTGTTGTTGAGTGCGCTGCCAGCCTTTGATCAGTCGCTCGAAAGTTGCGGTTTCTTGCGGGTATATGATGATCAACAGTTCACATTCAGCGATTTGCTTGTCGCAATGTTCCATGGCCGCGTTCATTTATGCTCTGCTCAAACTGAGTTGGTGCACGTTGGTTGGGGCAGTTTCATTGCTCCAAACCATCACTGAGCCGTACAGGCCTTGCTTGGGTTCGGTGAAGCGCAAGCAAAAGCTGGGGCCGAGTTCGCCAGCGTTGCCGATGAACTGGCTGTGAAAGGCTGGGCTAGGGTGGTTGTAAGCAAAGTGCTTAGTTAACTCTGCGCAGCGCGCTTGCACTCGTTGGCAATCCATTGGGTTGGTGTGGCCCTTGGCGATTGCCATGAGGCAAGCAAAGCGAATAGCAACAAGTAGACGAAACTCGGTGCGTTGCTTAGTTGATGTTTGAACTTTTGATAGAATCATTTCCGTGTTCCTAGGTAGTGGGTTTAAGTTTTCTTAAACATAATTTAGGAAAGCTTAAGTTCTAGGTCAAGTTAAAACTTAGGAAAACTTAAAATATTTTTGGTTATTTTTGATTTGGTGATTTTTACAGCAAGGGGTGATATAAATTAAGATGTTGAACTAAGGAGGGTTTATGGTCTTTTTTAAAGGTTTTTTAGCCATAGCAATTCTATTATACGTAATGCCGGCTCAATATGTTTTTGGTGCTGTTTTTAAGTGTGAAATTGGCGGAAAGCTAATTTTTCAGGACGAACCATGCCAAGAGGGAGCACAGCAAACTGTGGTTGTTGCTCAAGAAAACTCGCAACCAGAAGTGGAGTATGACCAGCATAAGTATGACGAGAGTAAATTCAGTGATTGGGAAAATACATTGATCAAGGCTGGCAAGGTTGAAGTTGGTATGAGCGTTGAGGCGCTAGAACAAAGTTGGGGAAGCCCTAAAGATATAAATCGTTCAGCTTACGGTCCTGAACAATGGGTTTTTAGGGATGGTATGTATGGACAGCGTTATGCGTATGTTCGTGATGGTAAAGTTGTGAATTGGCAGGATTAAATAACAAAGGGAAATTAAATGGCATTAATAAATTGTAGTGAATGTAATCGTGAGGTTTCAGATAAAGCTGAGTCATGCCCAAAATGTGGAGCCCCTATTTTAGGCGCAAAAGAAAGTATTTCGGCTGGTTCAAATATACGTACGATTCAAGAAACAAGTAAGAAGTTTAAGATACAGCAATTAGCCTCAATTTTGTTGTTTTTAACTGGTTTTTTCATGAGTATGTCTGGGGTAAGTGACCCTGATTATAAGCCATCAGTATGGCCTGGGTTATTTATGATAGTTGGTTTTTTGTGGTATGTTGTTAATCGATTTAGGATATGGTGGCATCATAAATGATGTACATGTTGATCTGTAGCATGATTATCTTGCTACAGATCAACAATGATTAGATTAATACCGAATACCAAAACACTTTACCGATGATCTTGATGTGTTTTTGCTTTTCAGTGTCCAGATGTTCGTCTGGCCATTCTTCTGTGTTGTAGCTGCGTAGGCGCAATCCGCCACCTGGTAACTTATAAAGCATTTTTACGCGCAACATGCCGTCGTGGTTAATGGCGTACATTTTGCCGTCAATAATATCAACTTTAGAGGTGTCTACTCCAACGGTTGAACCGTGGGGTAATACGGGTTCCATGCTGTTGCCTGCCACTTTTACGCAGGCGGCATGAGTGGCGTTAACGCCTTGGTGTTTTAGGGTTGATTTGGCAAAGCGTAGCTTTGGACCATAGTATTCCCCCGCTTCTGCTATTCCTGCACCTGCGGCAAGTTCTACCTCCATGTAAAAGGGTATCTCCACTTCATCATCACCTAAGGGGGTACTACTGTCCCATGTTTCAAATCCACCCGCCCATTCAGCATTTGACTCAGGTTTTTTTGGTTTTTCTTCACCAAACATCAACCAGTCAGGTGAGCATTGGAGTGCTTCAGCCAACTTATAAAGGTTTTGGCCTTTAGGTGAGGTATCACCAGATTCCCATTGCGAAATGGTAACGCTCGATACTCCTACTTTTTTACTAAGTTGGAGTTGAGTGAGTCCGATGAGTTTTCTTTGCTCTTTTGAGCGATCGCCGAGTGTTTTCATATAAGTAATCTTAAATCAATTTGACTTAGGTTTTATTGGTATTCATACTTAGGAAAACTTAAATTTAAGGATTCCTTAAAATGAAAACGAATGACGCTGTTGCCCACTTCAAGGGGAAATCGAAATTAGCCAAAGCGCTTGGGATTAATCCTGCCTCAGTTTCCCAGTGGGGTGATGACGTTCCTGAGCTTCGCGCTTTTCAAATTGAGCGTTTAACGGATGGTCAACTAAAGGCGACTGCGTTGCAGTTGACTCATCCCATCCAAGCGGCCTAGTGCTTAGGCTTAGATTAGCAAACAGAGGGTAAGTCGCATGAAAACCAATTCACATGTCTGTGTTAGTCGTTTGAATCTATTAATGAAGTCTATTCATCGCGTGTTAGAGCTGCCGAAAATGAATCGGTTTGCGTTGGCGATGGATTTTGTGGCTGCGGTTGATCGCCTTGGCTTGAATGATGTGTTAGCCACTGAGGGGATTAGTTTTGCTCGCACTCACGATGTTCACAATGATGCACGAGTGAATGCACAAAAGCTGTTCCGTTGGCTAGGTCAGTATGAGGGGCAGCATCCACAGGCTGATCGCTTGTTTCATGTTGAGCAAGCACTCGTGGCGGCACTGCCTGAGCATTTACGGGTGCAGTATTTGAATGATGTGTTTGGCTGTGCTGGTGTGACTGTGATTGCTGATCAGGTAACTGATGGGCATGTGTTGCATGTGGCTGATATGGCGGCGCAGCTGACAAAAGAAAACTCCGAGGCACAAATTGCGGTAATCCATTTGGCTGATGCTCCAAAACGTGAGGATTTGCTGAAGGCACATCGCGAGCTTAAAGAGTCTGCCGCGACGACTAATGGCAGCATTGCTGCGCTTGAGTTGGCTCATCCGTTTTTGGCGCGTTCTGGTTGTGCTGATAAGTCGTCTTCTATTGAGTTGCGCAAAAGCGAGCAGGTGGGCTGATGTCGGATAACGTTGATGATGCAAACAAGTTGGCCGATTTGCATTTGAATATTGCATTGGCTAAGCGTGATTTGCCTGCGCCTAGAGCCGTTACTGGCGTGTGCCATTGGTGTGAGGCTCCGGTTGATGGCGTGGTGTTTTGTGATGCCGATTGCCGTGATGATTTTGAACGTGAACAGCGGAGAGCTAAACGATGAAAGCCTTTGATCCTGTTATTTCCGTAGAGGTTAAATTAAATCAGTTAACTGATAAGTGCGCGAGTGATAAAGCCGCTATTCCTGATGTAGGTGCTAAACCAAAGTTCCCTAATTGGGATGCGTTAAATCAGTTAACTGATAAGTGCGCTGATATTCCTCATACACCTGAAGAAGATGCTGAGTTTGAACGCATCGAGCGTAATCAAGAGATTGCATTGATGGCTAATGTGATTCGTTCGGCACCGACTACGAGTGCTGAGGGTGTTGCTGCGCGTATGTTCGCTGCGGGTTATCGGTTTGATAGTTCGAAGGTTGAAGTTTAAGAAAGCCCGCTAAAGTTTGGCGACCGGATGCGGGCTTAATACCAGAGAGGCATGATCATGTTACGTATACATGGGTTTTTAGTCAATTACGTGCGCGTTTTGCTTGCATTGGAGTGTTGCGCATGAGTAGAAAAGCTACCGACTGGGCATGGGACCAGTTAATTAAACCAGCAAGTTTAAAAATACTGCTGTTATCGATGGCTGATAGAGCAGATGAATACCACCTTTGCTACCCAAGTATTGCACGTTTAACTCAAGATACTTCATTAGATAAGAAAACCGTTCAGTCAGGTATTTTGAAATTAATAGAGATAGGTTTAGTGCAAGATACGGGTAAAAAAAGAGGCCCTACTCAACGAGTACGAGTGTTAAAACTCAACTTAGAAACCTTCATTTTAAACGAACCCAAAAACGGGAACATTCCCAAAAACGGTAATATTCCCGAAAACGGGACTTTGAATGATCCCAAAAACGGGACTTTGAATGATCCCGAAAACGGGATCCGTAACCAGTCATTAGAACCAGTCACTGAATCTTTAAAAGACTCTTGTCCTACAACGAGTGCTAAGTCGGTTTTCAATGCGTTTTTCAAAGCATATCCAGCCCACCGCAAAGGCGGTTCTGATGCTGCTGCGTGGAAAGCGTGGAAGTCTGAAAAGCTGACTGACCAAGATTGTGTTTTGGCGGTTGAGTGGCTGAAGAACGCTGCGGCTGTTGAACCGAGTTGGGGTTTCAGTGCTAACGGCCAGTTTGTGTTGGGGATTACCAAGTTTATCCGCGAACGCCATTGGCTAACACCGTTGCCTAAGGCTGCCTGTGCGCATTTGGGTATTGCGGTGCACAGTGAGACTGGCGGACGTTTTGATTCGATTGGCGACTTTTTTAATACGGAGCTGTGACGATGATGGATATGAGCAGCGAAGTGAGTAAGTTATTAAAAAGATTAGGGGCACCTAAGCATATTCAGCCTGATCCGCCTGAGGTTCATCGTCAAAAAATCCGCGAGTTACAACGCCGTGATGAGGTGATCAAGTCGAATGAGCATCGCAGTCGTTTGAATAACGCTTTGTTTGGCAAGAGTGGCTTAAATGCACATTTTTTAAGTTGTTCCTTTGAAAATTATAAGGTTGAACGTGCTGATCAGCGTAAGGCGCTTGATGTTGCTAAGCGGTTTGTGGAGAAGTTTGTTGAGTTGTCGGCGGTGGGTAAGGGTTTTTTGTTTATCGGTACGCCTGGCACGGGGAAAAACCATTTGGCTGCGGCGATCGCCAATGCGTTGATGGCAAGGCATCACTCTGTTGTGTTGTTGAGTGTGATGGATTTATTTGCTCGGGTACGTGAGAGCTATAACGACCGTTCGCTGAGTGAGGAACGTTTGATTGCTGAATTTATGCGACCTGAGTTGTTGATCATCGATGAGATTGGATTACAGCGCGGCAGTGTTGACGAAATGCTGTGGTTAACGCGGATCATCGATAAGCGCTTATACGGCCTTAAATCGACAGGGTTTATCACTAATCTGGATACTGCTGAGTTGCAAAAGGTGTTGGGTGAGCGGGCTTATGAGCGTCTGCTTGATGCGGCTACTGTGGCCGTTAAGTTTGATTGGCCGAGTTTTCGCGGCAAGGGGGCTTAATTATGTCAAATAAACCATTAACTCAGTTGCAACGGTTGCAGAAGATCATCACGGGTAATCGTTATTGGACCTTGTTTGAAATCCAGCAGGAGTGTTTAACCCGCTTTGGTAAGTTTGATAGCGAAACTGCGTTAAGTGCGCGTTTTAGGGATATGCCGCTGGATAAGCGCTGTAAGCGGCTGCGTGATGGCACTAGGCATACGTTTGAATATCGGTTGGAGGCGTGATTATGGTTAAGCCAGCGAGCGGGGTTGAGGTGGGTAAGTTGAACGAGGCATCGCTGCGCCGTTGGTTACGTGGCGGTTTGACGCGGGATTTTCGTGATCCACAGTTTCCTGAGCTGCGTTTACGGGCAACGGCGGATAGGTCTAAGGCTAGCGTGCATTTGGTGATCAATGAGGGCGATAAAACGGTTTGGAAGAAGCAAGGCGTGTGGCCGAGCATGTGCATTAAGACGTTTTTAGCGGATTTACCCGTGATGTTGGCTAAGCGCAGTGCGGGCGCTGATGTGTTGCGTGGTAAGTTTGCGACTGTGACTGATTTGCTGGTTTGGTATCGCAATCATTTGGAGGGTAATACGACCTTAAGCCAGAGCTGGCGCGATAACTGTAAGTCGATTATGAGTAAGCAGCTGCTGCCTAAATTGGGTGATCTGGCCTTGGCTGAGTTGTCGTTTTTGCTGGTTGATAGTGCGTTGGTGAAGGTGATGCTGAATGAGGGTTATGCGCCGCATTACATTCGTTTGTGTGTGAATGTGCTTAAGCGGGCCTTGAGTTTGGCTGCTGATTTTAGGTTGTTATTGCTTAATCCGTTGATGGGGTATCGAGTGACTATGAGTTTAACCATATCACCTAAGCCTGATACGCGCTTGATGGAGTCTGACTTAGGCCCGTTGTTTATCGCTTTGCGTGATGCGCTGATGCCTGTTGCGATGCTGTTTATGCTGATGCTGATGTTCGGTACCCGCATTGGTGAAACCCGTTTGGCAAGATGGGAGCATTTTGCGGGTGAGTATTGGTTTATTCCTGCGGCGAACGCCAAGAACCGCCAAGAGCACCGGCTACCGTTAACGCCTACGGCTAAGGCACTTATTCAGCATTATTTTCAGTGGCAGCTTAAAAATGTGGGTAAGCGGGCGTTTTTGTTTGCGGGTGATGTTGGCGCTATTAGCCAGCGCACTGCGCATTATTGGAGTGAGACGATTCGGTTTAAAGAGTTTACCTCGCATGATTTGCGCAAGCTTTGCCGCACGATTATTCAGGATATGGGCGTGGATACTATGGTCGGTGAGCGGTTGCTTAATCATGCCCTGCCTGTGCTTTTGCGTACCTATGTTCATTCGACGTTGGATAAGGGCATGTTGAGTGCGCTTGATGCGTATCACGCGCATTTAATTTCGCTCGGTTTTAGTGAGGTTGCGCCCGAGATAATCCCTAGATCGCCTGTGGATGTTGGGAGTGTTAAAACCCTTGGTGTGAGTGGGTGGCTGTGATGATCGTTGCATCAGCCTCAGAAGAGTATGCAATGGCACAAATTAAGGTGGTTTTATGAGTCATCCAGCTTCACAAATTCTAAAAACAGGTAGGGCGATTAAGGGGCTTTCTCAGGATGAGGTGGCTGAGTTTTACGGGATAAGCCGCCGAACGTATCAGCGTTGGGAGAATGGCAAGAGTAACGTGCCTTATAACCACCTTCGCTCAATTGTGGATGATGTATTTCATTTATCGATAGACCAGATCACGGAGGTGGCTAATGCGGTTATGTGATGCGCAAGAGCAGGTTATTAACATGAAAGCCCTTCGTGCTGGGCTCAATGCCTGGGGGCGTTATTGGGCGTTCCAAGAACTCGGTAAGGGCTTCGCCACTCGTAGTGCGTGCGATAAGTTCGGTGAGGTCCAAGTGTATGGCTGCTCAGTTGTTCATGAGCCTGATGTACCCAAGCATGTGGCACAG
Source organism: Shewanella sp. SM95 (assembly GCF_025653595.1). Lineage (NCBI taxonomy): Bacteria > Pseudomonadati > Pseudomonadota > Gammaproteobacteria > Alteromonadales > Shewanellaceae > Shewanella > Shewanella sp. SM95. Next base: position 23,651 of record NZ_JAKKSE010000018.1, on the reverse strand, counting down.
TTTGACTTAATCATCAATGTGTTATCCAGTGACTGCAAGCGCGCAATCCGCACCTGTTACGTGTGCAAAGGTCAGTGGGCATTGATGGGGTTCGACAGCAAGAAGTCTTATATCTACTGGCTTAGACGAGCAGAAATCCAATTAGCAAAGTGAGGTGAGTGATGGATATATTTGGTATTGGTAGTGCGGTGAAAGCAGCGGCTGAAATCTATTTTAATTGTGCTAGGCGTTCAGGAAGAACAACGGCTTTGATTAAAACATTAAAGCCAGGTGATCGGGTTTACTTTGCTAATTACGAAATGAGCCAATGGTTTAAGCGTCGTCTTAAAGCAGATGGCGTTGATGGTGTTGAGTGCGCAGTATGGAATGATCATGCTGTCAAACTCGCGCGTGCTAAAGGAAGGGCTATATTCGACCACACACTGATTGAAGATTTATATAAGAAAGCTATTGATGACAAAGCCAAATTGATAAAGCGGATAGAGGACGATTTTAGTGGGGTTGAGTGTGTTATTGGTGTTGATCATCAACCTGAGCGATTTAGTTTCGAATTCCATAATTTTAGAATTAAGCGAGGTGATTGATGAATCAATTCTTTTTGTTTGGTGATTTAGAAACAGGTGGGCTTAACGGACGCTTAGACAATGGGATGCTTGGTATGGAGTATTACCCTATCTTTGAGGCTGCCTTCATCGTGACTGATAGTGAGTTAAATCAAGTGGGTGAAGCGCTGCACATCGTTATACATCAAGACGATGAGAGTATTGCAAGGTCACACGAGTGGGCGTTAGATGTGCATACCAAGAGTGGGTTGTTAGATGCTGTTCGTGCCTCATCAGTATCGTTAGCGCAGGCTGAACAGATGGTGATCGAACACCTGAAAGCACTAGGAATACCTAAGCATGACCGCAAAGCTAAGACTGGCGTGGTGTTTGCGGGTAACTCAATCATGTTTGATCGTTCGTTTATCATGTGTCAAATGCCTGAGCTTCATGAGTATATGCATTACAGACAGTTAGACATATCGGCTCTAGGGCTCGCAGCCAGAGCTTGGGCGCCTGAGGTAGAGCGTAAGGCTGTTGAGGCTAAGCAGTATCAGCATGAAGCCCTTGCTGACATTCGGGAGTCGATAGCAGAACTCAAGTACTATCGCAACGAGTTGTTTGGTTGTAAGCCTTCAGCTTCATCGAGCGGTTGGTTGTGACTCAATCCAAGTGAGAACGATTACCATCGCGGCTAGATGCGACCTGTTATCATCACGGGTCCTTCCGGCCGCCTTCACTGCGGGGGCAGTGACTTGCAGTGCTTCACTACATATGAAAATTTTGGGGTGGTTGGTTGTTGTTTTATGAGCCACCTAAAAGACAAAGAAATTCAAGCAACAAAAAATTAACCTATCATTTTGATTTATATTAATTTTATTAAGTTAGTATTTAGTCATTTTTGATGGTCATTTTTGCCGCCGAATATAACAACTTTGTCAGATCGTTTTTTGATCTTCAGATCATCCAGTTTCCCATTATCTGAATTTTTTGCGTGATGACCATTTTCTTGGCGTTGGGAATATGGTTCTCATGGTTCGTGTTGCCTACCGCTGTAAATAGCTAAATCAGTTAAGTGATAAGTAAAATATAAATTCAGGCTAAATGCTTTTATCACTCAAATCAGTTAAGTGATAAGTAAATCAATAAAATTCATGTGATTAAGTTTTCACTTATCACACCTTTACAAATTTGTCAGCGACACTTTTGTCGCTTTTAGCGACACTTTTGGCGCTTTCAAGGCCCTTAAAATCGAGTACATTTGTATACGCTTGGTAAAGCTTCGTTTCTAGGTCGCACTCTCTCCCGCTCAAAGGGCTCCGTTTGGAGCCCTTTTTATTTGGTGTATTTATGGCTCGTGTCTCTTTGCGCAAAAAGGTTTATATCGCTGGCCCTATGTCTGGGTTGATTGATTGCAATCGCCCTGAGTTTCATTTGGCTGCCGATGTTCAGCGTGCGCTTGGGCATGTGGTGTTAAATCCAGCAACGCTGCCTGAAGGTTTAACCGAGCCCGAATACATGTCGATTTGTTTGCCGATGTTGATGTGTTGCGACCGAATCTATTTGCTCGACAACTGGGCTAGTTCAGACGGTGCCAAAGCGGAGTATGCGTTAGCTAAAAAACTGAACTTAGAGATTGTCTTTCAAGAGGGGATTGATCATGAAGTAGCGCTGATTGGTTTGCGTGGTAATGGCGAGGACCATTACTAAGCCGCCTGATTTCTCACAGGTGTAACCGCAAAAGAGAGTTCGCATTGCAACGCAGTCAGCGAAAGGTGGTCGAGCCAATTTTGGGATTGGTAACGGCATGACGTAGTTCGGGTTCGCGCCCCGTTAATGCATCAGTAGCGTACTAATACTTACCTAACTTACTTACTCAATTAACTACTTAGGAACTCACTATGTTTACACTCAAATTTTATAAAGTGCCTTTTGATGATGGTGCAGAATCTTCTGCTGTTGTTTCTGCAAAGTCATATGAAAAATATAAGCGTAGTAACGGCACTACAGAAATCATCGTACATGATTCAGCAGTTCAAAATCTTGGAGTTTGTTACAACGTATCAAACGAAGAACAGCATTATCAAACTTGCTATGTTGAAAACATTGCAGGAAAAACAATAGATACAGTTAATTCCTTAACATTTGCCAACCCAAGCTAAACATTAGCCAACCCCCGCTGAAAAAAAAAGCGGCCACTGCAATGGTGGTCGTGGTGGGTATGTGTTGCCGTGGTGTTCGACATTGCCGCCTCGGACGTTGAAAGACACTAAAAACATCAGCTGTTAGAGGCGGCTACCTCACCGTTGACCTAACCGTTGGCCGCGCTAAGGCTAACCTCATTTTAAAGGAGACTGACCTATGTCATTAAAGCAAAAGCTCATGGCACTGGGGCTTTCTTCTGCTGTCGCGCTGGCGGGGGCTAATTTGATTGCCCCCGCCGAAGCGCCGAACGGCGAGCCCATTCTGCATACCTATCTGGATCCGGTGGATATTATCACCGCTTGCTTTGGGCACACTGGCACCGAGCTTGAGCTAAACCAGTTTTTTAGCGAGCAGCAATGCATTGAAATGTTCGCCAAGGATTTAGGCAAAGCTGATCGCCAGTTGCGGCGGCTAACGTATCCGGTGCAACTTACCGAAGGCGAGCACGCCGCTTACCTCAGTCTGATTTACAACTTTGGTGCGGGTAACTTTCAAACCTCCACCTTGCGCAAGCTGTTACTGCGCGGTGAACGGGTGCCCGCTTGTCACCAGCTCACCGATGCATGCGGTAAACACGGCTGTAATGGTTTTGTCTATGCCGCTGATATCAAGTTGCCTGGCTTAGTCGAACGCCGCAAAGAAGAACGTAAAATCTGCTTAAAGGATTTATATGTGGAACAAAATCATTAATGCCACTGGCTCGCTGCACCTGTATTTAATCGCAGCGCTCATCATAGTGATAACGCTACTTGGCCTTAGCCTTACCGCCGTTAAAGCTGATCTCGCGTTAAAAAACTCGCAGATTGAAACGGCCACCGTTAACCAGCGAATGCTGCAAGATGATCTAACGGCTGTAACCGATGAACTGCAAGCGCAGGCCATCGAGCGTGACAGGCTTGCTAAGGATCACGCCTTTGCCTTAGCACTCAATGACAAAGCCGCTAAAGCCAAGGCCGAGATTGATCGCCAACTTGCTGATCAGCGAGAAGCCATTAAAAAACTAAGGACCTCAGCCAATGAACAAACCCGAAGTTGGGCTAATACTGCTGTGCCTGATGATGTTAAGCGGCTGCTCAAGCACGCCGCCTATTGCGCGTACCGTAGTCACCAAACAGACCCAATATGTGTTACCGCCGCAATCATTAATGAGCCAGTGCCTGCCAGCCGAATGTAGTTCAGATGCTAATGCCGATCTGCCCGATTGCATCATTCAACTCTTAGCCGTGATCACCAAATGCGATACCGATTTGCATAACATCGAAACATGGCGAACGGAAAAACAGCATGAACAATCCATACATTAATGATGTTGCCACCCAAAAAGGGCTCACGTTCAGCGCGTATATATCGTCACTAATGAGCACATTGGGAGGTGCTTTTACTATGAATGATGTGGCGATCCTCGTTGGCGTATTGCTCGCCTTCCTCACGTATTTGGGGAACATGGCTTATCAAGAATCCCGTCGTCGCCGCGAGTGTCGCCAAGAACTAAAAGACGAAAAGCGCAAACAAGAACTTCACGCCGCCGACATGCAACTGAAAGCCGCCCTGCTAAAACAAGTGGAGCATCCTAATGGCCCGCATTCAACCATCACCACCCGAGCCTGTTCTACTGAGTAAAACCGACTTATGCAAAAGCCTTGAGATCAGCACCCAAGCGTTTGATAAGTGGGACGTGCCAGTGCACAGCAAGCGCGGTCGTGTGTGTTTATACAAGATGGCCGATGTGGTGGGTAACAGAGTTGCCAACGAGCGCAAAAAAACCATCACTAAGCCCGATGAAGATGATCCCGATAAGCCTGATATCGACTTCGAACGCTGGCGCTTAACTCGAGCACAAGCCGACGGCCAAGAGCTTAAAAACGAAAAAGATCGTAAAGAAGTGGTCGAAGTGCTCTTTGCCACCTTTGTGCTAAATCGCATTGCTGCGCAAATTGCCCCAGTGCTTGATCAAATACATATACGGGTAAAACGCAAATTCCCCGACATTCCAGAACGCACAATCGACGCTATCAAAGCGGAGGTGATTAAAAGCCAAAACACCGCCGCCGATCTTGCGGAGGGCATTGAGGGTTTATTAGATGAGTATATCGGCAGCGCAGATTAAAAATCTGAAAGCCGCCGTTTCTGCTGGGCTGCGTTCGTTCTATCGCCCACCCATGCTCACCTGTTCACAGTACGCCGACGAGCACTTTTACATGTCGTCGGAGTCCTCTTACACCGAGGGCAAGTGGGAAAGTTTACCGTTTCAAATTGGCATTCTTAATGCCATGGGTAACGACCAAATCAGCACGCTTAACTTAATGAAGTCAGCGCGTGTCGGTTACACCAAAATGCTGATGGCTAACGCTGCTTACAAGATTGAGCACAAAAAGCGCAACGTGTTGATCTATCAACCTCGTGATGGTCAAGCCAAAACCTTCATGAAAAAGCACGTTGAAACGGCGATTCGTGATATCCCTGTTTGGCGATTGCTTGCACCTTGGATGGGGCGCAAACATAAAGACAGCACGCTAGAAGATAAGATTTTCACCAACGGCAAAACGCTGATGGTGCGCGGTGGTACCGCTGCAGCGAACTATCGAGAAATCTCCACCGATGATGTGATCTACGATGAGTTAGCGGGTTTTGATGAATCCATCGAGCACGAAGGTAACGCCACATCGCTCGGTGATACTCGTATCGAACTGTCGATGTTTCCTAAGTCGATTCGCGGTTCAACGCCTAAAGTGCTCGGTACCTGCCAGATTGAAAAAGCCTGCAGCGAATCACCGCACTATTTTAGGTTCAACTTGCCTTGCCCACACTGCGAAGAACTGCAGGATTTAAAGTGGGGCGGCCCCGAAGAACCATTTGGTATTAAGTGGCGCAAGAATGAGAAGGGCGAGCATGACCCAAGCACCGCATATTACCTATGCGAGCACTGTGGTTGCTGCATCGAAAACAATCAGCTCGACGATATGGAGCTGCACCCAAGCGCGGTTTGGATATGCGAAAACACCGGCATCCGCACCGGCGACTTTTTAGATTTTTATGATGCCGACGGAAACGACATCACCACACCACCCAATATCTCGATTCATATCTGGTCGGCCTATAACTCGCTCAACAGCTGGGCGAAACTGGTTACTGAGTTCTTTAAAGCCAAAGGCGATAAAGAAAAGCTGCAGACTTTCGTCAACACTAAGCTAGGCCAACCGTGGGATAACGACAACGGCGAGCGTTTAGAGTGGGAAGATTTAGCTAAGCGCCGCGAAATGTACCCGAGTGGCAAAGTGCCTAACTGGGTGGTGTATTTAACTTGCGGTATCGACACCCAAGACGACCGTTATGAAGGCCGCATTTGGGGCTGGGGCGCGGGTAAAGAGGCGGCATTAATTGACCGATTTATTTTATATGGTGAACCTGCAAGCCAAGTATTAACAGACAAAGTGGCTGAGCGTATTGCTAAAAGCTATGCCCGTGCCGATGGGGTAATACTTAATATCGGTACAACATGTTGGGACTCAGGCGGTAACTATACCGATGAAGTCTACAGTATGAGTAAAAAGCTTGGACTGATGCGGGTGATACCCATTAAAGGTGCCAACGTTTACGGCAAGCCGATCGCCAACTTCCCCCGCAAGCGAACCGCCAAAGGCGTGTACTTAACGGAGGTCGGCACCGACAACGCCAAAGAGCTGTTGATGTCGATGTTGCGAATTGCCCCTGATGTGGATGTGCGCAAACCTGGTGCGATTCACTTCCCGTTAAACGAAGCGGTATGTGATGACGTTGAGCTGCGACAGCTCACCACCGAACGCAAAATTCCTAAGCGGGTAGGTGGTCGCATTGTTTACCGTTGGGATTCGGGGAATCGCCGCAACGAAGCGCTAGATTGTTTCGTTTACGCCTTAGCCGCGCTGTATATCGCGATAGAAAAATTCGGCATCAACCTCGACAAACTTTCACAAGTTACCCCGATCGCCATATCAAGCGACCAACCCAAAGAACCTAAACCCAAAGCCGTAAAACAGGCCAATGCAAATGCTGCTTACCTAAACGGTGGCGGTGGTGGCAGTTCTGGCGGTTGGCTGTAGTTAATGCCAATAAAGCCAAGGATAACAGCATGACCAAAACCCAATGCCAACAGATGATCGATGCGTACTTTCAGGCTGAGCTTGATGTGTTGGCAGGCAAGCAAACCACGATCAACGGCAAGACGATGACCACAGAGGACCTAGGCGAAATCCGCAAAGGTCGGCTTGAGTGGGAGCGCCGTTTAAATGGCTTTAGCCGCCCACAGGGCGGCGTCAAGTTAGCGAGTTTTAGCTAATGAAAAAAGTCATTGATAAACGGAATCCACCACCGCCGCCAGTTCCTCCGCCATGTAGGATTATCGATTATAGCGAAAGTTGGTATGAGGCTTTAAGGATGGGCGCTTTTTTCTTCTGTGGTGGAATTGCTATTCCGCTTCAACTTTATCAGTGGTCGATTATTCAAAAGTTATTCTTCAATTAATTAACTAGGGGCTTAAATGAGCATTATCAATGATGCGCTGGCGATATTTGCCCCGCGTTTAGCATTACAGCGTGAAGCGGCCGCAATGAGCTACCGCAACCTGAAAGGGTATGAAGCCGCCAGCCCAAGCCGCACGCATCGCGCTAAAAAGGAAAGTCGCGGGGCTAACCAAGCGGTATTTGCAGCAGGTAAAAGCCTGCGTGAGCAAGCGCGCTGGTTAGACGAAAATCATGATCTCAGTATCGGCATTCTCGACCGGATGGAAGAACGGGTAATCGGTGCCCAAGGGATTGTGGTTGAACCGCAGCCGCGCAGTATTAGCGGTGAAATCCTTGATGACTTAGCCAACGATATTCAACGCCGTTTCGGTGCATGGTCGCTTAAGTGTGATGTGACGGGCCGCTTTAGCCGCCCTGAATTAGAGCGTTTGGTGTTACGTAGCGCCCTGCGTGATGGTGATGTGTTCGGCCAGCATGTGATGGGTAAAGTGTCGAAGTTCGGCCACCCAAATGAGCAAGGCACTCAATACAGTATTGAAGCGTTAGAAGCCGACTTTATCCCCTACGAGTTAAACGAACCAGCAAAGCGGGTTCGGCAAGGGCTTGAGGTGAACGGCTGGGGCCAAGTAGTTAACTATCACGTATTGCTTGATCACCCAGCGGATCAGGTTGGCTTTCGCTACAAAACTAAAGCGGTACCCGCATCGAGCATGATGCACTTAGGCTTGTTCAAACGCCTGCACCAGCTGCGCGGCGTGTCGTTATTCCATGGCATTTTAACCCGCCTTGGTGACATTAAAGACTATGAAGAATCCGAGCGCGTAGCCGCAAGGATTGCCGCCGCGCTGGCGTTCTACATCAAACGCGGCGATGCAACTATGTTTCAACCTGACCAAAGCGGTGAATCGTCAAGCCGCGAAATCCCTATTGCACCTGGCATGACCTTCGACGATTTAAAGCCCGGTGAAGATGTCGGGATGATTGAATCAAACCGCCCTAATGTGCACTTAGTTGAATTTCGTAACGGCCAATTAAAAGCTGCAGCAGCGGGAAGCCGTGGCAGTTATTCCAGTATTTCCCGTGACTACAAAGGCAGTTATTCAAGCCAGCGCCAAGAGTTAGTTGAGCAAGACGAATCGAACCGCATTATGCAGCAATGGTTTTGTGCTGGCTGGTCGCGGCCTGTGTTCCGCAACTTCTTAAAAATGGAAATGCTCAACAAGCAGGACCCATTAGTGTTGCCGCCTGATCTCGACATCCGCACCTTGTTTGATGCCGTGTACTACGGCCCCACCATGCCATGGATTGATCCACGTAAAGAGGCCGAAGGCTGGGAAATGATGATAGCCGGCAACGCTGCTACCGAGGCCGAGTGGGCGCGAGCCCGTGGCCGTAATCCTGCGGAAGTGAAACGCCAGCGTAAACGCGAGGTGGAATACAACCGCCAAAACCAAATGGTCACGGCCAATGACCCCGACCCGACACTTGGAGAACAAACCAGTGAAGAAAACCAAGATAGCAATAGCGGCAGCAGCGCTAAGCGCAATGCTGCCAAGCGGAGCGCTGACCGCGCCCGCCGCAACGCTGAGCCAGATTAACAACGAGTCTCACCCAAGCAAAAGCTGGTATAGCCTCAAGGCGCAAAACGGCAATGCCGAGTTGATGATTTACGACGAGATTGGCGGCTGGGGTATTACAGCCAAACAGTTTGCCCGTGATCTACAAGCGCTAGGCAAAGTGGGCACCATTACCGCCCGTATTCATTCGCCTGGCGGCGATGTATTCGAAGGCATGGCGATTTACAACATGATAAAGGGCCACCCAGCGAACAAGATTTGCTACATCGATGGTCTTGCCGCCTCGATGGCCAGTGTAATTGCCATGGCCTTTGATGAAATCATCATTCCTGAAAACGCCATGATGATGATCCATAAACCTTGGGGCGGAACCCTCGGTGATGCGGATGATATGCGCAAATACGCCGATTTACTCGACAAAGTGGAAGGTAACTTAGTCGGGGCTTATCAACAAAAAACAGGCTTACCCGAAGATGAACTTCACGCCTTATTAGCCGCTGAAACATGGTTAACAGGCCGCGAAGCAGTGGAAAAAGGTTTTGCCAACACACTAACCGATCCGCTGCAAATGGCGGCATCACTTAATTCAAAACGTCTTAAGGATTTTACCAATATGCCTGAACATCTAAAAAACCTGTTTGCACCCAAGGGAAACATTCCTTCGCCTGCACCACAACCAGCGCCTGCGCCAAGTGCTCAGGTTCCAACACCAACTACAGTGCCAGTTGCTCAACCTGATGCAGCAACCATTCAAGCGGCTGCGATTGCGTTTAATACTCAGCGTATGACCGGCATTAATGCTGCGTTCGCTGCGTTCCCGCAATTGGCTGATCTGAAGAATGAGTGTTTAGCGGATGCCAACATCAATGCTGAAATTGCCAAAGACCGCATTTTGGCAAAGTTGGGCGAAAACACCACACCAGCGGCGACCATGCCAAACCGTACTATTATCCACTCGGGTAACGGTAATATCGTTGGTGACTCGATCCGCGCTCAGTTAATGTCGCGTTCAGGCCACACGAAAGCCGAAGCGAGCAACCACTATTCAAGCTACGGAATGCTTGAGTTAGCGCGCGCATCACTGCTAGATCGCGGTATTGGCTGCGCTGGACTCAACAAAATGGAGATGGTCGGTCTAGCCTTTACCCATAGTTCAAGCGACTTTGGCAACATTCTGTTAGATGTAGCGAATAAGTCAGTATTAATGGGATGGGAAACCGCCGAAGAAACATTCGAGCGCTGGACCAAAAAAGGTATTTTAGGCGACTTTAAAATCGCCCAGCGTGTTGGCCTTGGCGACTTTAATAGTCTGCGCCAAGTGCGCGAAGGGGCTGAGTATAAATACGTCACCGTTGGCGACCATGCGCAACAAATCGCATTGGCAACTTACGGCGAGTTGTTCAGCATTACCCGCCAAGCCATCATCAACGACGATATGTCGATGTTGACTGATATCCCAATGAAGATGGGCTTTGCCGCCAAGGGCACCATTGGCGACTTGGTTTATGCTGTGCTAACGCAAAACCCTAAAATGAGCGATGGTAAAGCATTGTTCCACGCTGAACATGGCAACTTAGGTGCAGGTGTACCTAGTGTCGCTGCGCTCGATGCCAACCGCATGTTAATGCGTAAGCAAAAATCGGGTAATCGCAGCCTCAACATTCGCCCTGAATTTGTGCTATGCCCTGTAGCGCTTGAAACCACCATGAACCAGATCATCAAGTCGAGTTCAGTCAAAGGTGCGGATGTTAACGCTGGTATCGCTAACCCCATCCAAAACTTTGCCGAAGTGATCGCCGAACCACGCTTAGACGATAGCAGCGCAGTGCAATGGTTCTTGGCCGCAGGTCAAGGCCGTGACACCATTGAGGTGGCTTATCTTGATGGTATCGACACGCCTTACATTGAGCAGCAACAAGGCTTCACTATCGACGGCGTAGCCACCAAAGTGCGTATCGATGCGGGTGTGGCGCCACTTGATTACCGTGGCTTGGTGAAATCAACAGGCGTGTAAACAGCGCTAAACCGACATAAATGGGCTATCAAACGATAGCCCTTTTTTATTCAGTTTTGTTTTTAAGCAGGAACACTCTCATGAAAAATTATGTACAAGATGGCAAGACCATCAGCTTTACTCCAACCGCTGCAGTTGCCAGTGGTGAAGCCGTGTTGCTCGGTATGTTGTTAGTTGTAGCCATTGCCGCTATTGCTGCAAACACACCTGGCGAAGGTGTCGCAGAAGGCGTGTTTGAGCTGCCTAAAAAATCCACTGATGTGGTCGCTTTAGGTGTTGCTCTGTATTGGGATGATGCAGAAAAGGAAATCACCACCACCGCGACTGACAATACCCTAGTTGGCAAGGCGTGGGCTGCTGCGGCTAACCCATCTACCAGCGTCTTGGTGAAAATCAATGCCTAACGTTGGCAGCCACTTTGCCGATCGCGTGCGGGGTAAAATGGTGCGGCTGTTTCAGCGTTTGGCTGATCCGTGCCTTTTTACCCCAAGCGATGGTTCAGCGCCATTTACTCGCCTGGTGAGTTTGGATGATAACGGCGCTGAAATTGCGGCCTCGTCTAATGAATATATTCCCGAGCTAATCAGTCGTGCCGAGTTTTTACAATCCGAAGGGGCGGTAAATTCTGGTGATGATTTTGCGATAGGTGAGGGCATTAGCGCCCAGCAAGGACGCCTCACCCAACGGGTAAGCATGGATTCGGTCAGCGTGACCTTTATCTATATTCCGCTTGAGGCCTAGCCAATGGCACGCATAAAGATTGAAGGCATGGAGGCGGTAACAAAGGAACTTAACCGCATTCGTGATGCACAAGCGCCAGCGATTAATCGGGCAATTGAGGACGCCGTAAAGTTTGGTGAAAAGGCGGCAGTCGATGCCATATTTGCTCGTTATGGTTTCCGTTCCCGCAGTTACATTGAACAGCATTTGTCTGTCAGTTTTGACCCACGCAGTTTAAAAGGTTTTATCACCGCTCGTTATCGTGCCAGCACTTTAACCCGTTTTGCCAGAGCGTTAACCCGCACCGGAAAGAACGGCGGCTCTCGGCCTGACGGTCACATGATCAGTGCGCTGCGCAATCAACCTACATGGTTTAAAGGCACCTTTACCTTGATTGGCCGCAATGGCAATCAAATCATGTTCCAACGCCAGAAAGGTGATAACAGTTGGCGCAAGCTTAAAGGACAAAAAGCGATGTACGGCCCTTCAGTGGCAGGCAGTTTTAGCAAAATCCGCGACGATATTGAGCCGCCGATTATTGCTCATCTGCGAAATAAATATGGCCAGTACGCTAATCGTTAATGCCTAAAGGATAAATACCGAAAGGACAGTCCCATGATCCAAGCAATTTTAGACCGCCTAGCGCTGGTTGACGGCGCAACTGTACGTGAAGGTTTTTATGTGCAATCGGTCGCATCTGAAAAGAAGTTTATCTTTTTGCAGCCGTATACCGATGGATTTGATAGCAAAAATGGCATCGATAAATATAAAGATGATCTAGTGCTGCAAGTGGTAGCGGGTATCAATCTAACCAAGTCAACTAAACCAACAGCCGATCTCATTAACTTGGTTCGCGCCATTCGCAGTGCGTTCTATAAAGATGAACGTAATAGCGAGAAACCCAGTTGGTTGCCATTGGTGATCAGCTTTAAAGAGTCTGAGCCCTGCAAGTACATCATGCCCGAAGCCCATGAAAAACATGGCCTAGCGGTTATCACCCTATCCCTTGTTAATACCGTTAAATTTGGAGACTCACTATGAGTGAAACAGTAACCGAAAGTTACATCGGCTCAGGCATCGTGTATGTTGCTGGCCGCGATGTTGGCAACGCCTCAGGCGTTAAAATTGCCATTGAACAAGATACAAAATCCCAACCAAACTACCGTGGCGGTGGCGGTAATGCTGCTGAAATTACCAAGGTAAAATCGGTAAAACTATCTTTCACCATGAACGATTTTAGCAATGCCAACATGGCTATGGCTCTGCGTGGCAAGGTGGAAGTGCTTACTGCTGGTGCGCTTTCTACACCTGAAACCATCAACGCAGTGTTGGACGGCTTAGCCGATACCGCCTTTATGATTGATACCACTGTTGACCCCGTTGTAACTGATACAACTGCCGCAACAACGTATGTCAAAGATACCGACTACGTTGTGAGTGCAGGCGGTATCCGTGCGCTATCGAGCGGTGATATCACTGAGGGTGAAGCGCTTAAAGTGACTTATACCAAAAAAGCTGGTAACGCGATGCAAGCATTAACCGAGTCAGGTGCCGTGGTGCCTGTGGTGATTGATGGCGTAAACGATGCCACAGGTAAACCTTGGGTGCTTAAGTTCTTCAAGTGGAGCCCAAGCCCTACCGCAGGCATGGACCTCATCGGAGAAGACTTCGGATCCTTCGATATTGAAGGCGGAGTATTAGCCGATACGTCAATCGTTGCCACGGGTAAGTCTAAGTTCTTCGTCCGTAGCGCAGCATAAGTCAAAAGATTGTTCCCTATAGCCCACAGCATGTGATCCATGTGCTGTGGGCTTTTATTTTGGTTTGTTAATTCCTACCAATCGGTGATGCCATGAGTTTTAAAGATCAAGTAATCAACCTGATCATCCAAGGCCGCGACTTGTTTTCAAGCGAGGCGGCAAAATCAGAAAAGGCATTGCAAGAGTTAGCAAACCAAAGTGAAGTCTTAAACGAACGCCTAGATGATTTAAAGCAGCAACAGGCTGCGATTAAGGCGATTGATGATCTCACCGCCGCCATCACTAAAGGCGAAAAGGGCTTTATCGATGGCTCGCGCGCGCTTGAACAATTCAGCAAAGAGCAAAAGCAAGCCGCGCAGAATTTAAAGCAGCTCGAGCAGGCGCAAAAAGAGGCGGCAACCTCAACCAGCAAGCTTGAAACTGAATACAGCCAAACCGTTGCCAAGCTCAGTGAATACGATGAACAGCTGGCCGCTGCCCGTGCTGAGGTTGATCGCTTAACTGCGACGCAAGATAAAGGCGCTCAGGCCAGTAAAGACCAAGCGCAAGCCCTTGCTGCCGCGAATGCCGATTTACAACAGCTCGAAACAGCGCATAAAAATACTGCTACCAGTGCTAACCAACTGGCGACCGAGCTTGAGCAAGAGCGCATTGAGCTTAAGCAATTAAGTAGCGAAGTTGATCAGGCTGGCCAGAAAAAGGCCGAGTATGCGCTTAAGGTTAAGGGCGCGCGCACTGAGTTAAATCAACTCGGCTCTAGCCTTGGCCGCAATAAGGCGGAGTTAGACAAACAACAAACCGTGCTGAATAAAGCCGGTATTGATATGAACAAGCTGGCTGATGCCAGCAAAGACTTAAAGGCCCAGCAAGCCGCCGCTGAAATCGCGATTAAGGGCGTAAACGATAAGCTTGCTCGCCACAATAAATTGCTTGATGAAAGCAAAAAATCATCGAGTGATTTTGGCGGTAGCATTAAAGCCGCCACGGCTTCATTGCTTGCCATGGCTAGCGCTTATATCGGCGTAGACAGACTATGGGAAAGCTTAAAGTCGGTTCTCGGCGCAGGCGATAAAGCGGCCTCTTTTACTGCGCAAATGACTGCCATGATGGGCAGTATTGCAGGTGGCGAGCAAGCAACGGCGTGGATTAAGGATTTTGCTAACCGTACTGGTACTCAGCTCGATAGCGCTAAGCAAGCCTTCGCCTCGTTAAAAACCTTCGGCATTGACCCCATGAATGGGGCCTTGCAATCGATGGTCGATTACAACGCTAAGCTAGGCGGCAGCCAAGAAAAGCTAGAAGGCATCATCCTCGCCACAGGCCAAGCGTGGGCCAAGCAAAAGCTGCAAGGTGAAGAAATCCTGCAGCTGGTAGAACGCGGCGTTCCCGTGTGGGATTTGCTGGAAAAGGTCACAGGTAAAAACACGGTCCAACTTGGCAAGCTGAGTGAAGCGGGCAAGCTTGGCCGTGAAGTGATGCAGCAACTGTTTGACGAAATGGGCAAGCAAGCCAATGGTCAAGCGGCATTAAGTCTTGATCGGTTAAGTGGTCAGTTAAATCTTCTCTCGAATAAGTGGGAGTCGTTCAAGCAGATCATTGCTGATTCTGGCGCCTATCAAGTGGCGATTGATTTACTCAAAGACATTAACACCAGTTTTGATCAGTTAAATCAAAGCGGCAAGATTAAGGCCGCAGCACAAGATATTAGCGACTTTTTCAAAGCCATTTTAAAAGATGGCGGCGCAAGCCTTAAAGGCATGCTGGAAAACATTACTGCCTTTGCTACTGGGCTTAATGTTGTCGCGGGCTCTATAAGGCTAGTGTTTAATGTTTTTACCTCTGTGGTGGCTACATTTGGCGCCGCAATAAGTGGCGTGTTCGCCCTTATTCTGCAAGGTTGGGCGACGGTCATTGGGGTGTTTGGTGGTGATGAGTTAGCGCAAACTCTTCAAACCCAAGCGAACGCGCTTAAGGCTGTCTCTAAGGCTTATCTTGATCAAGTCGAGCAAGATGCCCGTGATGCGACAGCTGCACTTAAACAAATGGGTGTTGATATCCGTTTAGACTCGGATGGCACCACTCAGACCCAAGTTGATAATGCTGAAAAAGTAAAAGCGGCAGTTAAAAGCCAACTTGAACAACAGATAGAAGCGAGTCAACAAGCGGTGGCAGCGGCCGAAAAAGCCAATGAAGCCGCAACTAAAGAAGTGGATGCATGGAAGGCTCGCGAACAGGCGGCTAAAGAGCATTACACCGCATTAAAAAACTCAGGTACAGCAACCCTTGCTGAACTTGAGGCCGCGCAGATCCAACTTGAAAACGCCACATTGCGCCTCGGTGATGTGCAGTTATCGCAGCTTGATAAGCAAAATCAACTTGCGGCCTCAAATGCTGCCCTCTCAACAGCGACGCTTAATCTTCGCAACGAGCAAAATCAGCTAGCGCAAGATCAACTCACTAAAGTGCGTGATGCCTTTATTGCTGGTGAAGCATCGGTTGAGGACTATAAAACAGCCCAAGACAACGCCAAGAAAACGGCCGCTGAGTTGGCAAAAGCACAAACTCAGTTATCTACTGAAATTAAAAAAACCTCCACAGCTGCCAACGATTACGAATTGGCAATGGCAAAGGCTGGCATCACCACAATTAAGGTTTTGCGTGACCAAGCTGCCGAGGCTAAAAAGACATTTGATCAAGTTAAACAAGGCGCTAAGGATGGCACTGCGTCAACCAATGAGCTAAACCAAGCGTTTTTAAAATATGCTGAAACTGCGCTTAAGGCTGAACAAGCCTCATTAAAATACGGTGAATCCAGCAATGGCACTGTCGCCGCTGCGCTAAAACAGCAAGCGGCTGCAATGGGGCTAACTGATCAGCTGGGTAAGTTGGTTGATCAATATACCAAGGTTGATACCGCTCAATCTGGCTTTGCTCAAAATAGTAACCGCGCCTTTAATCAAGTCGATAAAAGCGCGAGTGATATGGGCGATTCAGTGGTTAATACCCTCGACACGATTGTTAAGTCTGCCGAGGATGCGGGTTCTGGCCTTGGTGATATCGCACAATATTTTGCTGATATTGGCACTGCGGTATTCACTAAGGTTCAATCATTAAGTGATGGCGCTGCGCGTTACTTCAACACCATTGTTTATGGTGTGCAGAACGTGAAAAAGGAGTTTGGTGATCTTGGCCAAGTCGAAAACGAAATAGAACGTTTAACGGGTGTTATCTATGAGCTTGATAACACGTTAGCTAAAACGGTTGATTTTGTCGGGCTTCGCACCTGGGCACTTGAAACCGAGAAAGCCGGCAAGATTGCCGAACGTGCCTATTACCGCCAAAAGCTTGAACTGCTTAATCTAGTGGATGCACTCGATAATACTGATAAAGCAAATCTCAGTATTATCAACAGCGCAACACGGGCAACTAAAGCGCTTGATCTGGTGAATGATCAAGATATGTCTTTGCTCACTTCCGCACTGGACAGCGCCAAACAGCGCATGGACTCTCTGCGCGATAGTGCCGAGTCCACGCTTAAGTCGTTGCAGGATGAGCTTGATGGCTACCTTGGCCGTCAAGATGAAATAGAAAAACGCCGCTATCAAGAACAAGTTGCCGATCTTAAAGAACAACTCGCCGCTGCAGAACGCACAGGCGATAAGCAGCTTATTGCCGATTTGCACGAGGCAGAGCGAACGCTAAAGCAAGTTTATGAGTTCCGCACCGCTGAAATTAAAACCCAGCAAGCAGCCGATAAGCAAAGTGCCGCAGAGGCGAAGAAGCAAGCCGAAGCCAGTGCTGCAACGGCTAAGGCTGCGGCTCAAACTCAAGCAACCGCTACCGTTAACACGCAAGCCAATACCCAAACCAGCACGCAATCTGTGGCTAACACTTCAGATATGCAAGTGCTGCAACTGCAGGTTGGCAATAGCACCTTTAACGCTCAAATGAAGCGCAGCCTCGTCACTGAATTGATGAACGAGATCAAACGTCTGCAATCTGTTGGCGGTTAGCCAATCCTGTTATTCGCTCCAATTAATCAAAGGTCCCTATGACAACCATCGATAGCATTGATATCGCGGTGGATTTGCTGTGGCTAAACCGCGACAACACACCCCGCGTGGCGGCCAACATGAAGCGCGCCTTAAACGGCGCGCCATTGGTGCAGCAAACCATTATCCCAGCCGGTATTGCCATGGAGTTGGGCACCAAATCGGGATGGATGCTGCGCACTGAGTTTGAACAACTAAAAGCCCATGCCGCTACCACATTAGCTGCCTTCACGTTGGCCTATGAAGGCGCCAGTTACAACGTGGTTTGGGATAACACTGCAGGCTCGCCCATTACGGGTGAGGATTTATTTGACGAAGTTGGCGGGTTTGAAAAGCTCACTAACGTGGTTCTTAAGTTTCTGACCTTATAGGCTATCTATGGCAATCTCTCGCGCTGATTTAAAAGTATTCAAACCCGAGCAATTGGGCTCAAGCGATGATGCGGGTGGACAACGTACCAAGCTGGCGGTTGAGTCTGGCAAGCTTAACGAATTGTTTCGCGCTATTTCAGACATAGATCACGCGCAATCAGCGGTTGATATTGTGAAGTGTTACCCTGCACTCGATACCCCTGATACATCGATTTTGCTCGATGGTCATGTGTTTATCAGCCAAAAGCCAACCGATGATCTAGTCAGTTTATTGATCGCAGAGGCCGCTACGCTTGATGATGCTGACCGCATGACAGATATGGTTGAGATTCTGGAATCATCCGTTCGTGCTGGCCAGTTGATCCGCAATCGCTTAATTGGTTTTCTGGAAGGGCAAGATTCCTTTCCTAAGTCGTATCTGCAATCTAGTTATCTATTTAATGGTACTGAGTATTGGTCGAACGTCACATTACTGCAGGGGCAAACCGTAGTTATTTCTGTTGAGTATCCTGGCGCCGAAAGTGCACTTTACCCACGGTTTGAGCATTTCTGCCAAATTCAAGAAACGGTTACTGGTGGTCCCACTGGCATAGTGAAGTTTAAACCTGCCATTCCGTTTATCACACCTAACTACGATATAACAATCAACGGTGAGTCGGGCTGCACTAAGTTACGCTACGCCAGTGATAATGACGGGATTAAATATCATGGTGTAACCAAACTCACTGCCGCCTCAGCAACGAATACTTTAGCTGTTGAATCGACTCAAACGGAATTGCTGCCAAAAGTAAAAACGGTTAATCCACTCACAGGTAAAAGTATTGTTGAGGGTGGCAGTGGTGATGTGCCAAGTACCGTTATCAAAAACAATATTTCACAGCCTTATATCTATGGTCAATTTACCTATATTTTTGAAGTATCTGATATTTTAAATAATGATTTTGTTAATGAGGTACTGGGTTTTAAGCCGCGCCTGACGGCCTCAAATTTTTCCTATTGGAATATCAGCGTCACAGGCACAACTATCACAGCGAATACCTCTAGCCTTATACCTGGTTTAGACACGCTGACAATAGAATACGTCTCCGCTGCAAAATATGGCTTATATAGCAGTGCCACCACATTCCCTGATTTTAAAAAGATATCACTCGGTACCACTAAAATGGTGCTGACATTTTTAAATACTGCCCATGGCAGTGTCAGCATGACAGAAACATCTAGCGGCAACTTTGTCAGCGGTGGTGTGCGTTTGGCACAGCTTGATTACCATACTGGCGCAGTCACTAAGTTCCTTGATGCCCGTGGTGACTTCACTGTGCATTATGACTGTTTGATTGAGGAATCGACTTCCTCAGCCAATACCGTCAGCTTTGCGTTAGCCACCGACAGCCCAATTTATGACACCTTTTATGTCACCATTAGCAACGCTGCAGGTGACACCCTGTTATCGGGCTCAAGTGACAACGCAGGTGTGATCACCGGCTTAGGTATTAGTGGCAATATCACGGATTCAAATGTGCAGTTAACCTTTGCACAAGCCGTGGACTTAACCACGCTGCGCTATGACATTAGTGAGACTGTCACACTTTCACCACCACCCGAACTATACGGCCTTAATCCATTACGGATTAAGAACGGCGGTGTGGTGAATGCGTTTACTGCGTGGAACACCGTATCTGTACAGCACACTGAATTACAAGTGGTGAGCAGTCCCGCGCCAGCCCAAACCTACAACGCTCGCGCCAATGCGCGCTTTGTTGATATTACCGATGCTGATGGTAAATCACTTTGGACGCTGGCTAATACCCATTACACATGGGTTAAAGCAACAGGTGTTGTCACTCTCAATAGCGATTTTACGGGCTTTACTGCGCCATTCGTTCTGACCGATACCATTGGCGAAATTGCGCTAGTGACAGACGTACAAGCACAGGCATTAATACTAGCATCACCATTAAGCCAAACTTATCCAATCGGTACCAATGTATCGAGTGTGCAAAATTTGGGTGACTTACAGGCCCGTATTGGCACGGTACGTGATATGAGTGCGTGGGCTAACAATTGGGACCTCGATGGTGCACCCGCAACTGGCAACATGAATACCGTCGATTTTCCAATTGAGGTACGCAACGACACTGCAGTAAATGAGGATTGGGTGTTGATCTTCACCTCAGCAACAGCATTTAGATGTGTTGGTCGTCGCCTTGGTCAAATTGCCACGGGCGATACGATTAATGACTTTGCCCCCGTCAACCCGCTAACTCTGCAGCCGTACTTCATTATTCGTTCTGGCGCATTTGGTGGTGGCTGGCAAGCAGGCGAGGCCATTCGTTTTATGAGTTACGCCGCGAGTAAACCCGTCATGTTATTACGCACAGTGCAAAGCGGTCATAGTCAAATAACCACTGACCGGGCAGTGCTCGCGTTCCGTGGCAACGAATCTTAATAGGGGTATGCAATGGGATTACCAGTAACTGTTTATCGTTATACCGACGCGGGGGCGCCGCAATTAACTAATGGCACACCATCGGAATGGATGAACATTTTAAAAAAAGTGTTGGTTGAGGGTTATGGTGATAAAGCCCCACTCGGTTGGACATTAGAATTTGAAAATGCTGGTGTTTACAGTGCTGCATTTCGTAATTCAATCACTGATGGTGGTAGTGGTGGTTATGTAAAATTCTATTCGATAGATGGTAGTAATATTGCATCTAAAACAATAGTGATGAAGTGTGCAATGTCGATGACATCCATAGACACTTTTGTAAAACCATTGTGGACTAGAGGGTTACTATCGGCCTCAAGTACAAAGGGTTGGGAGATCATAGGGACCAGTCGAGGATTTTATTTAATATTGCATTATACAGCCAATCTTTTAAACGGTTTGCAAGGGTATGGTTTTGACACTCAAGTTTATTTCATAGGTGATATCGAATCATCGGTTGTTAATGATGTAGGTAGGTTCACTATTGCAAGCAGTAGCGGTGCAAATAGTGACTCTACTTCAAACGATGGTATCACCAGTAATAGTAATACATTGGCAACACAGTTGTATAACTCTGATGGAAGTGTTTCCAGTACAATGTATAGTTTTGAAAAATCAAATTTTTATAAAAACTCTGCTGCACCAAATGGTGATGCAGAACTATTGGGGATCAATCATGTAATGTCACCTGTACCGATTTACGGTGTACTTGCACAAAATACAAGTGTTGAGTCACCGTTTTGCCGAGGGCATGTTCCTGGTTTATACACATCATCATTTGCAGGTTATAGGACTGTGAACTGGCCTAAAGAGATTACACAATCTGGTGTGGTATGGGTTCTATTGAGATCGTATAACTCACCCCAACAGTGGGTTAAAACAGGTACATGGTATGATTAAACAACATGTAAATATAGTTGTTAAAGCACCTGTTGCTATGCAAGCAAGGGTTACTATAGACACAGACATAGATGCTGAAAGGGTGGTATTGATGCATCGAAATACAGGTGATTTATACTACATGTTTAAAGTGGTCAGCCCTGTTACATCATTTACTGTACCGTATAGCCATGCGGTGAACGATACATTGCTAGTTGGTATTTTGGACGACAACCATGTGTACAATTGCAAATTTGTCGATGGTGTACGTGCTGAAAATATTAATGCGAACGCGATATGACAGCAATAACGCTTCGGTTTGACACACCTTGGTTAAATGCGGTCAGCCCAATAACAATCAGGTTTATTGACACACCAGTTGTTGTTGATAATTCATTTGGTATCGAGTGTGGATTCAGTTGGTTTACGCTCGATGCTGTTGAACAATCATTATTGTTGGCTGAGTTTTCAAGTGATATTGAATCTAAAATTGAATCACCGTGGGATAATTACAACGCCGATGAGATTAAATTTGATGCAGTATGGTTATCCAATATTGCAAACGATTCAGTCTTATCAATTAATTGGTTATTTAATCTAAATACCCAAACAAACACCAGCGTTAATTGGTCGCTGCCAATTGATCACCAAATTACATTAAGCGTTAACTGGGTTGTACCCGATGAGCATCAAATACAACCCTCAATCAATTGGCTGGATATTGCCGCGCACCAGTTGCACACTGCAGTTGCATTGATAGACGGTCAGGACCAAGAAAGCGCGTTGATTATTCAGTACCGTGGCATTGTGGTCGATGATGAAAAGTCGATTAAATGGGGCTTTCACGAACCGCGCTGGGTTTGCTCTACCAAGTACCGCCCACCAGTTGGCAAGGTCACGCTTCGATTCAATGAGCCATTATCTACACAACCAAACCCAATTGTTTTACGGTTCACAGCCTCACCGAACGTTTGCTACTGGGACGATGGCGGCGGCCTTATCGATGCCAACCCACCATTACCCAATATCGATTTTAAAATCCCGATTGAACCACAAATCCGCAGGTACTACTTAATGCAGCCAACGATCACATGCGTGCGAGTATCAGACAGTTTACCGATTGTGATCACCAGTGTGAGCATTAGCCAAAGCCGTGGGCAGTGGGCAAGGTCGGTTAGCCTTGAGTTCTCAAGCCGTATCGATGCGCAGCGCGCCCACAATGAACTATTGCTGATCACCATCAACGGTTATGAGTTTTATGCCATTGCCGAGCAACCAAGCGCTAGCAAAGCCTTTGGTGTTGAAACCCACAGCAGTACAGGCCGATCACGCGCCGCAGAACTGTCATCGCCTTACCTTTTGCCAATCAGCTACACCAACACTGTCTTGCGCAGCCTTGGCGGTATTATCGCTGATCTGTTGCAAAACACAGGCTGGACTGCAGAGCTTAGCGGGATACCAGATTTTAGCGTCCCTGCAGGCGCGTTCAGCGTGGGTAACAAGTCACCGATCGACGCGATTAACGAAGCAGCAAGCCAATTGGGCTGCATGATCTTAGCGGATGATGCCACCCGTAAATTGACTATCATTCCCCGCTGGCCAACAGTGCCGTGGGAAATGGCAACAGCGATACCTGACCTAACAGTGCACGATGCTGTGATCACCAATTACAGTGAGTCAGTCTCCCGCAATCCGCTGTGTGATGTGGTGTGGTTGCGTGGTGAACAACAGGGGATTAGCGCCAAGGTGAAACGCACTGGCAGCGCCGGCAATATTCCTGCTGCTGATATTAGCGCTCAGTTGATCGTAGATAACCAAGCGGCGCGCATCGCTGGCACCAATGCACTAGCTGATACAGGCGACAAGCTCAACGTCACGCTATCCTTGCCCGTTATGGTTGATTTGCCACCCGCAACGCCTGGCATGCTGATTGGTATTCGTGAAGGTGCCGAAGTCTTTAAAGGAACGTGTGACAGTTGGAGCATCCGCGCCAGCGTCAGTGATCGCGGTGATATCGATATCGAACAATCCATTACAGTGATCCGCTCAATCGCGTAACCCTGCTAACAGCCAGCGAGGCATCATGCTTAAACAACTTCAAACAGCGTTAGTATTGCCACGGATGATCATGACTGTAGCTTCAGTAAACGCCGATGGCACTGTGACAGCCAGCAGCGCCAGCGGCCACACTATCCGCGCCATTGGCTCAGGAACGGTTGGGGATCATATCTATGTACAAGACGGCAGGGTGCTAGGAACAGCACCCGACTTGCCATTTGTTGAGATAGAGGTTTAGCGCTGAAGAATCCCCTGATGATTTACAAATAAATCATCAAATTAGGGTGGAAGCGCATCTTGTTGCATGATCAAATGGTTTCGCCAAAAACTACACTTGGACAACAAGATGCGCGAAGCCAATATCCTACAACATTCTTTACACCAATACTGCCCAGAACTTCACCTAAAACGATTAAACAGCTTGATGCTGGCCTCTAAGGCACTGATTGAATGTAAGACACTGACCTTGACTGAGTTAGGTCGAAATTT